>CAYOQM010000023.1:0-2879 GCA_964406065.1 uncultured Verrucomicrobiota bacterium | reverse complement strand
AGCCTCCTGGATGATCTGGCGTACGCATTTCGGATCCGCACTGCACCGGGGCGGAAGCAACTTGATGGCCACGATCCGATCCAGTGAAAGCTGACGCGCTTTCCAGACGTGTCCCATGCCCCCTTCGCCAAGCTTCTCAATCAGCTCAAATCCGGTCAGTTGGATTTCATTCATATTGGATTCCCAAAACAAACAGCACAGGCGACCGGACTCTTACTTCAGCAGCACACCGATCACCACGCCGATCACCACGAAAAACAGATACGCCAGCGACGCCGCTGTTTTCAGGGTCATAAACACCAGGTTGATGTGAATCGAGTCGGTGTTAAAAATCATGACCAGCACCGACAATACGATCAAAACCAAGGCCATCAGAACATTCTTTGACATGCCATTACTCCTTTCGAACAGACGATTGCTTCAGGACCCACTCCACCTGCTTGATTATTTCACCCGGATCCGCCAACCGCCCCGCGCCTTCCCGTCCGCAGGCCAGGTCACCGGACCCCACTTCCACAAAGCTCACCCCGCGCGACTTGAGCAGCGCCACATTGGCGCGCGTTGCCGGATGCGCCCACATGTTGTCATTCATGGCCGGAGCCAGTACCACAGGCGCCCGGGTTGCCAGCAGGGTGCAGGTCAAAAGATCATCCGCCAGGCCATGGGCCATTTTGGCTATCACATTGGCCGTACAGGGAGCCACCAGCACCACGTCAGCACGATCGGCGTAGGCTATATGCTCGGGATGCCACCCGTCCTTTTCCTGGAAAAGACCCGTCCCCACGGAGTTGCGCGACAGAGTCTGGAAGGTCAGGGGCGTAACGAACTCAGCAGCGCTACCGGTCATCACCACCGAAACCTCCCACCCCTTCCCTTGCATCAGGCGCACAAGCTCAGCCGCCTTGTAGGCCGCAATGGATCCGGTGACCCCCAGGACAACATGCGGAGAACCGCTCTTTGGACGAAGGGCTGACATAATCTCGAGAGCCTGCCAGTTTCCCGCCGTTTTGTCAATTTGCCGTCGATGCCTCAAATCCCATTGCCCAGCAGGTGCTGGCCGCCATCCACATACAGGATTTGCCCGGTCATGGCTTCAAGTTTCAGGCAACTGATCACGGCCTCCGCAATATGTTGCGGGGTGATACGGAGCTGGAGCGGAATCTTTCCGGAGCGATCATGAAGGTATTGCAGGCCCTTCCCCGGAGGCGGCAGAACCGGGCCCGGCGCCACCGCATTGACCGTGATGCCCGGCGCCAGAGCCAGGGCTGCCTCGCGCGTAAAATCAGCAAGGCTTTTCTTGGACAAGGAATAGGGCAGGCATTCCTGATCATTGGCCCGAATTCGCCGGTCCAGCAGATTGACAACCGCGCCTTTATCCGACTGCTCGGCAAACATTCTTGTCAGCATGATCGGCGCAAACAGATTGATGCCGAATTCAACACGCAGCTTCTGTTCCGAGACGGCCTTGAGGCTGCTTTTGTGAAACACCGCCGCATTGTTAATCAGAATATTCAAACTGCCCGCCTGCCTCAGGGCTGAGGCCATCAGCGAACGGCAATCCGCTTCGGAATCGATTGCCTCCCTGACAACCCAGGCCTTGACATCACGGGCCTGCAACCCCTTGGCAAGCTGCTCCGCCGCGGCAACAGAGCGACTGCAATGAATCACCACATTGCACCCCTCCGCAGCCAGGGCTTCACAAATAGCCCTACCGATACGGATCCCGCCCCCTGTGACCAATGCCGTCTTTCCTTCGAGTTTCATGGCGCTTCCTTCCTTGAATGTAATCCTGAAATGCCCTGACATACCCCTTGAGACTCATCCCGCCAACGCGGCGGTTTTCATGTCCGGAATGCTGACGGCGCCCTCATAGAGAGCCTTACCAACAATGACTCCTTCAAGATTGGGCAATCTCAACCGGGCAAGGGCCGAGATATCCCCACAGGTTGATATCCCGCCGGACGCAATCACATGGGCCTGGACAGACCGGCAGAGAGCCTGCAGCCCGGGTATATTGGGGCCCGTTAACATCCCGTCCGTGGCCGTATCCGTGTAGATAATCGTGCCCACCCCGATCTCAGCCACCCGCACCGCCAGATCCACGGCCAGTATTCCCGTGGTTTCAACCCATCCCTTGACCTGCACCTTTCCGTTTCGGGCATCAATCCCGACCGCAATCCGCTCGCCGAACGTGGTCACCAGGGCACGCAGGGCACCGGGATCCTCACAAGCCCGCGTCCCCAAGATAACACGCTGAACCCCGGCCTCCAGCATCCGTCGGATATCCCCGTCCGTGCGCAATCCGCCGCCCAGTTCAACGGGAATGGGAATCGCCGCCGCTATGGCCTTAATCACCTCGTCATGCACCGGATGCCCGGCAAAAGCCCCATCCAGATCGACGACATGAAGCCAATCGCCCCCCGCTTCCGCCCACTGCCGGGCCATGGCGACGGGATCCTCGGAATAGACCGTGACCGCATCGGCGCACCCCTGCCGCAACCGCACACATTTCCCGTCTTTTAAATCGATCGCCGGATAAATCTTGAGCATGCTTCCACCGTTCTCCCCAAACCAATATTGGGTTGATCATCATAAGCATTCCAGCGAAGGAATCGAGCTTTTATGACTCCCCCGCCGGACCTCTCAGGCTGGCCAGCCCTCTTTCTGATTGAAGGCAGTCCGGCCTCATGATAGCTTTTCACCTCATTTTTCCGGGACCGGGAATGGCCCCAGAAAACAGGAGTAATGCCGTGTATTTGAAATCGCTTCATATGGTGGGATTCAAGAGTTTTGCCAATGCCACCACCTTGTCATTCGAACCGGGCATGACGGCCATCGTAGGCCCGAACGGGTGCGGCAAAAGCAATGTTTCCGATGCC
>CAYOQM010000022.1:6226-17518 GCA_964406065.1 uncultured Verrucomicrobiota bacterium | reverse complement strand
TCGGCGAAATGTTCATGTGTACCAATGTGGGCGCCGAGCTGGCGGTTCCGATTCCCGCTGTCACGGTGTTGGTGGTCATACTGGCCTTGCTGGGTCTGGGCGCCCTGATGGTTCGGCGGCGGCTGATGACGCGCCCTGAACTGCTGTGCGTGCTGTATGCCATGATCATTGCCACCCCGATGATGACGCAGGGGATGTGGCACCGGTTCGTGGGCCTGATTACAGCCCCCCCCCGCCAGGGCAATTTCCAGTATATCGATGCCTTTAACGACAAGCTCTGGCCCCACGGGCCGAACCTGCTGGAGGGCGTGCTGGCCCATGGCAAGGCGGAGGGCGCCACCACGCGGGGTACGGTGACCTGGAGCAATCTCGAATACGAGGCGCGCAAGGAAGCCACCTTGCCGGTGCTGAGCAATACCGCCGCGGACGGGGTCGCGTCCATTTCCTTCGAGATTCCCGTGTCCGGGAAGGGGCGGGCTCATTTCATGGCGGGCGAGCCCTATCTTGTCACTTTCCTGGCCCGTCCCGCGAACCTCGCGCCGGACAGCTATTATTTCGCGCGGCTCCACAAGGATCGTGATCCGGTGTTCAACGAGGTCATCAATGAGCAGCAACCGGCGGAGGTGACCTTCCTGCATCAGAAGGGGTTTCGCCGGGTGGGCAAATACGGCGTGGAGGTGTCGGGAGAGCCCGTGAGTTCCCTCCGGCTGGAAATCGGGCTGTGCGGGCCGGGCGAACTGGCGGTCTTTGATCCCAAACTGTTGAGCGTGGCCGCGGTTGAGGCGTCATTCCGGGGCCGCCAGATCGTTGATGCCAAGACCTATGACAAGTTGCCGGCTTCAGAGCGGGTGGGCCTGGTGGTGAAGCCGGAGCGCTGGCTGAGCTGGGCGGGGGTGAAGTTCCTGGTCAGCGGCTATATTCCGCTCAAGGACTGGGGGCAGACGGCGGTGGCGTGGTCGGCTCCGGTTGTGTTCCTGCTGCTGGGACTGTTCGCCGTGGGTGTGTTGATGCGCCGGCAGTGGGCTGAAAGCGAGCGCTATCCGTTTCCCCTGGCGCGTATTCCCTGCGCCCTGATCGGCCTGCCGGAGGAGGAGAAGGAGTCGCTGTGGGCGGAGGTCTGGCGCAACCGCATCATGTGGGCGGGACTGATCACCGGGCTGGTGTGGGGCCTGTTGCGCATGTGGGCCTTCTATAATCCGAAGTTTCCCAACACGGCGATCGACGTGCCGATCAACCAGTACCTTGATGATCCGGGCTGGAATGGCATGTGGAACGTGACCCTGAACGTGTCGGCGATCATCGTCAGCCTGTGCATGTTCTTTGAGTTGAATGTGCTGCTCAGTTTCGTGGCGGGCTTCTTTGCCTACCGGTCGCTCCTGTGGGTGGGAAAGATTGCGGGGCTGACGGTGTATACGGGCTATCCCTTCCGCTATGAACAGGCGGTGGGGTCTTACCTGGCCTACGGCGCGCTGGTGCTGTTCCTTTGCCGCAAGTATCTTTGGAGGGTACTGAAGGATGCCCTCAGTAACAACCGCGCGGCCTCGGGGGGCGAGGCGCTGACCTATCGCACGGCTCTCCTGGTATTCGCGGGGGTTCACGCGGGGATGGCGTGGTGGGCGCACTGGCTGGGGGTTCCGGTGGGGGGCATCCTGGTGTTCTTCTGTTTCCTCATGCTGGTGGGCTTTGTGGCGATCAAGGCCCGGTGCGAGTGCGGTCTTCCGGCCGGTTATTTTACGCCCTACAACGGCATGATCATGGTCACGCTGGCGGGAGGGATGCATGTGTTCGGCGCCGACGGCGTGCTAATCACCCTGATTGCCTCGGGATTCCTCACGACGAGCGTGTTTTTCCTGATTCCCGGCGCCCAGTTCGAACTGATGGAATACGGGAGGCGTTACCGCATCCAGCCGCGGCACATCGGCTATGCCGTGGGACTGGGCATCCTGGGAGGATTGTTTGTGGGGGGCTGGGTGTTCCTGTCCAACAACTATGCGCTGGGGTCTGAAGGCCTGCGCAACCAGTGGGCCTTCAATCAGGAGTGGTATTTTGGCAGTTACAAGGCCGACCTGGCCCAGGCGACAAGCCGGCTTTTACAGGCGAACGGAGGCGCGCCGGCGACCGGAATGCAGCCGGCCACATGGGGGATCATTTTTGGGGCTGCAGTCACCACGGTGCTGACTCTCCTGCGCCAGGTATTTGCAGGCTTCTGGTTCCATCCCATCGGGTTCATCCTGGGTTCGGCGTACATGCTGGAAGAGGGGGGGGTATGGGGAAGCGTGCTTGTGGCATGGGCGATCCGGGCGACGGTGCTCAAGTTTGGCGGAGCCGCCACGGTCAAGACCAAGTTGTTCCCGTTTTTCGTGGGGCTTTTCCTGGGGAGTCTGGTGTTCCTGGTGGTCAACACCCTCTATTCCGCCCATTTGCAGGCCCACGGCATTGAACATATCTATAGCGTATTGCCATGACATTTAAGTTTTCAGAAATCAGATGGGTCCCCATGGTGACGGGTGTGGTTTTTTCCGCGCTCACCATCCTGATGATTTGGGGGTTCCTGTCAGGGTTCGCCCCCAAACCGTACAAGCCGCCGGTGGCGCCGCGTGAGGCCGGCACCCGCAAGCCGATGCTGGACGCGGTGAGTGCCCCCGCGGTACAGACGCAATTCGACGCGGTGGCGGCGCTGGGAGACCGGTTCCTGGGCAAGCCGGGGTTCTATCAGACCGAGGCGCTCATCCGCGCCCGCTACCAGGCGGCCGGCCTTGAACTGCTCGAGCAGGATATCAGGACGGTCGCTCCGCAGACGGAGGTCGCGCAAGCCCTGGCCGACGACGGCACCCCCGCCGATTTTGCCGTCTACCCGTTCATGCCCAACTATCTCCAGCCGGTGGCGACCTCCGAGGCGGGCATCACCGCAACACTCCTGGAAGTTGACGACGAGGTTCTGCGCAGTCGCCCCTCGTTCAAGGGGTGTTTCGCGTTGATCAATGGAGCCCGGACCGCCCCTAAGGGCTATGGCTATGCCTTCTCCAAGTATGCGCAGCTCGGGTTCGAGGGGGTGGTCGTCTCGCATCCCCGTGGTCTGGATGCGATGGAGTGGGATCAGGTTACCGGCATGACGAGCGCAAACCCGGTCAATTTCCTGCGCGTCGCCGCCGATGCCGGGGTCTTCAAGTACGCTGGAAAAACGGTCACGTTACGGGTCAGGGCGCGATTCCGCGAAGTACCCAACCGGACTCTGGTCGGAATCATGAAGGGGCAGGGCGGCAGCCGGGATGCCCTGGTGATTCCCTGCTCCTATGATGCGCTCTCGATGCTGCCTGACCGCAGTCCGGGTCTGCTTCAGATCCTGCCGGTGGCCGTTCAGCTCCAGCTTCTTGACGGACTCGCCCCTTACCGCAAGGACTTGCTGCGTGACACGATCTTCATTGCCTTCGGAGGGCGCTTCAACGCGCATGATCCGCAGGACCGGTTGATGAATGCCATCGGAGCCCAGGGCGACCGGGCCGCACGGCGTGTGGCGCTGCAGTCCTCCCGCGAGGACAATGCCCGGAAACTTGCGACGGTCAAGCGATGCGCAACGGTGCTGGAGGGTCTCCTTTCCGATGCTGCGGCGGTCCGTGTCCCGGAAGCGCTTGCCTCCCTTGACGGGGATACGGCCGCATTCTTCCTGGACCAGGTGCGGTATGTGCTCAACACAATCGTGTTTGAGAGGTCGGAATCCGTG
Organism: uncultured Verrucomicrobiota bacterium; assembly: GCA_964406065.1. Classification (GTDB taxonomy): domain Bacteria; phylum Verrucomicrobiota; class Kiritimatiellia; order CAIKKV01; family CAITUY01; genus JAABPW01. The sequence continues at coordinate 13,797 of CAYOQM010000022.1, read as the reverse complement.
CTGGCCGCCAAGATCCGGTTCGAAAAGGGCAATGCCGCCGATGTCAACCGGCCGGAGTTCGAGTCCTACCAGGGGGCCCGCAAGGCCTATGACAAGGCGTTCTCCTGCGCAGGACTGGCGTTGCCGCGGCTTCTGGCCGACCAGGCCCCGTTTGTGGCAGAAGTCGGCCTGCCCTCCCGGATCGCGGCGCGGTTATCGGAATTGCAGCGGCACCACGAGGAACAGGATCGCGAACTGGGACAGAGCCTGGCTCTTAATGCCGCCTTTGCGAAGTACGACCGGCTGGTTGTCCTGGCGTCCGAACTCGTGCCGGCCGGAGAGAATAGCGGGCTGAAGGAGGCGCTGACCCTCACCATGGGACGCTACATCAACCACGGCACCGGAGCCCAGCCCCTGGTCCAGATTATGCAGGCGTCTCTCCAGCAGTTGAAGCTCGGGAGCAAACTCTCGTTCCGCTTCGAAACCCTTCCGGGGTACGGCTGGACGGTGCGGGGGATCCTGGCCGACCAGGACACGGAGTCCGATCCCTGGACCGAGCTTAGCATTCCGGCCTACACCGTGGTCAATTACGGCCGCTCCTACGCGGCCTTCGGTTATCCCTGCCGTCAACCCTGGATGAGTGATGTCGCCTCGCTGTCAAACTCGTTGCAGGTCATGGGGGCCATGGCGCTGTCGCTGGCCCAGGGCAATGGCGAGTTCAGACCGCTGCCTCTCAGAGGGCCAAGCCGGATACGGGGGTCCGTTTTTCTCGCCAATGTCGGCCAGTCCATATTGCCCGATCATCCCCTCGCGGGGGCCGTGGTGGCGTGCAAGCCCTACGGATCCCAGTATCAGCTTGGGGGGGGCTATGCCGGAGCGCTGCTCATGCAAAGCGATTGTTACGGTCGCTACGGACGCGACTACAGCGTGGTCCCCTTTGCGATCAATGTATGGAGCTTCAGCCCTGATGCGGCGGGGTATGATGCGCAGGGGGGGGTCTGGCTGATCAAAGACGAGGGGCCACAGGCCCAACGCTTGTTCACTTCCATCGGGCTGGGGCCGGCTGCGTTGAGCGGCGATATCAACCTGATCTGCTTCCGGGCCACACCGGTAACCCTTCTGGACTTGATCAATCCGCAAAGCATGCAGGCGTACGCCGGGGCGGCCCTGATGAAGGCGCGCGGGCTCAGCACCTTTGACAGCAGCTACAGCATTGTCAGTTCAGCCGGCTCGGGGGGCAGTCAGACGACCTTCATCAAGCCGGACGAGCACTTCATCGTGGCGCTCAAAGCGGGCGCCGCCGACAACGAAATGGTGCAGACGACGCGGGCCTTTCTGCTGGGGGGCGGGGAAGGCGGGGCCGCCGGGGACGGCTCGAAGCTCCAGGCCCGGGCGCCGGGAAGTGAATTGGTCAGCCGCGGCTTCCTGGCGGCCGAGACGCCTCTGGTCCGTGATGTGGCGCGGGAAGCCGCTCAATCCATGGTGGCCGTGAACGGCAGCCGACTTGCCCTGCAGGACTCCTACGCCATGGCGGACGAACTGACGCACGATTTCCAGGGGCGGTCGGTGGAGCGCATGGAGAGGGTGCAGGACGGACCCGCATTGTCCCGGAAGGAATCTCTGCTGCTGTCCCGCGATGCCCTCACCTATGCGACGATCAATCACCCCGTCCTGCGGCGGAATATTTTCGAGGCGGTGGCGGGAATCCTGTGGTATCTGGGACTATTGGTCCCCTTTGCCTTTTTCTTTGAAAAACTCGTTTTCGGGTTCACGGATATCCGCAGGCAGCTTGGGGCGCACATGGTGATCTTCCTCGTGGTTTTCACGCTGCTCAAGCTGCTTCATCCCGCCTTTGCCATGATCCGGTCATCGGTCATGATCCTGCTTGGGTTTGTCATTTTCATGGTGTCGACAGGGATGCTGGCCATGTTTTCCAGCCGGTTCAAGGAGAACCTGGAAAGCATCAAGAAGGCCCGGGGCCAGGTCACGGCGGCGGAAGTCAACAGGTCCGGCGCGATCATGACGGCCTTCATGCTGGGACTCAACAACATGCACCGGCGCCGCATCCGCACCCTGCTGACTTGCGGCACCCTGGTGCTGATTACCTTTGTCATGATCTGCTTCACGTCGGTCCAGAGTGATATCACCAATACAACGACGGCGATTGGCAAGGCTCCCTTCAATGGTTTTGTCATCAAGAACCAGCAATTCCGTGCGGTCACCGAGGCGGAAGTGTTCGCCTTGCAGACCAAATACGGGGATCACTGCAAGGTCGCCGTACGGTCGGCCATTCTCGGGACGGAGAATTTGAACAGCAAGGTTCGGCAATATCCGGACCTGCGTATCGTGAGGCGCAACAGTACGACCGTGAAGGAGGCGAGGCCGCTTTCGGCGCTAATCCTTTCCTCCGAGGAACCGCTGGCTCCGCGGTTGGCCGTGCGGGGAAGATGGTTTACCCCCGAGGAGTCCTCCTCGTCCGGGGGAAGTATGCCCGTCATCCTTTCGCGTGCCATGGCCGAACGGCTGGGGCTTGATCTGGTGGCGATCACTGCGGGCACGCCCGTCCCGGTGGACATCAACGGGGAATCCTCCCGGGTCTGCGGGGTGTATGAGGGCCGTGTCCTCGACAGTCTGCTGGATCTGGACGGGCGCAACCTGCTGCCGTTCGACATCAAGGCATTGCGCGAGGTCAACAAGTTTCCCGACGGGTCTGCCATGGTTCCCGACGATGCGGTCCGCCTGACGGGCGATGAGGTGATCCTGATGCCCCGCGCGCCGAAGACGACGGGAGGGATGACCTGCTCTCTGTCCGTCGCGGTTGTGCTTCCCCCCTCGCTGAGCCCCAGGGAGGCGCGGGCGGAAATCGAGACCTTCATGGAACAGAGCGGCCGGCAGACCTTTTTCGGGCTGGACGGCTATGCCTTCCTGGGCAGGCGGGCCCGGGTGAGCAGTTTCGTCGGCCTGGTCGACATGCTCATTCCCCTCATCATCGCGGCCATGACGGTGCTTAACACGATCCGCGGGTCGGTGTATGAGCGCAAGGACGAGATCTTCGTGTACAATGCGGTCGGCATCGCGCCGCGCCACATCTTCTTCATGTTCTTTGCCGAGGCCTTCGTCTATGCGGTGGTGGGCTCGGTGCTGGGGTATATCCTGAGCCAGGGAACCGGACGGCTCCTGACGGCGCTGAATCTGACCGGCGGGCTCAACATGACCTTTACCTCGCTGGGGACGGTTTATGCCTCGTTGACCATCGCGGCCTCGGTCTTCATCTCCACCTGGTTCCCCGCCCGTACCGCCATGAAAATCGCCTCTCCCGTCGAGGATCTGGGATGGCAGCTTCCGGTTCCCGAGGGCGACCGGTTGCGCTTCCGGCTACCCTTTACCTTCGACTGGCATGACCGCATTGCGGTGCTGGCCTTTTTCCGACGCTATTTCATCGACCACAGCGAGGGGAGTTCAGGGCCGTTCTACACCGGCATGCCGGTTTTGGGGGTTGGCGAGACGGTCGATCCGCTTGATCCGGACGGATATGTTCCGTCCCTTCAGGTCCCGGTATGGCTGAAACCCTTTGACCTGGGGGTGTCCCAATCGCTGGTCATCACCCTGCCGAAGGATGCCGAGACCGGCGAGTATGTCGCCGAGATCACCCTGCACCGCCGTTCGGGTGCGCTCGAGAACTGGAAACGTCTCAATGCCTTTTTCGTGGGCCGGGTACGGCAGCACTTTCTCCACTGGCGCGCCGTCAAGGCGGACGAACGTGCCGTGATGTTCGATGAAGCGAAACGGGAGTTCGAATCCGGTGAACGTGGAGTGAAGCCAGAAGCATGAGCAGAAAAAAGATAGATTCCGAACTGGATCTGTACCGCAACCTTATCGAGGTGCCGTCCGGATTCAAGGATGGGTTCGGCTGGTCGACCGTGGCGGGGATCCTGTTTTGCGGCCTGGTGATGATGCCGGGCTCAATCTATCTCTCGCTCATGACCGGCGGCAGCATGGGGGCGGCGGGGACCTGGGTGACGGTGATCCTGTTCGCCCAGATCGCCAAGCGTGCCATGAAGACCATGTCGCGCCAGGAACTGGTGGTGCTGCTGCATGCCGCCACGATCATGGTGGCGGCCAGCGCCCTGTTTCCCGGCGGTCCGTTCGGCTATATTGTCTACCGGGCCTTCCTGGTCACCTGTGATGCGGCACGCGATGCGGGCATGATGCACGCTTTCCCCAATTGGTTTGTGCCGCCTCCCGAAAGTTCGGCGATCGTCGAGCGCAACCTGTTCCACAAGGACTGGCTGGTGCCGATCGCCCTGGTGGCCTTCACGACCTTCACCGGGTTGCTGCAGCGCTACACGCTGGGCTACTTCTTCTTCCGGCTGACCTCCGATGTTGAGAACCTGCCGTTCCCGCTTGCGCCCGTCTCGGCTCAGGGGGCGACGGCCATGGCCGAAATGGACCAGAAGGCCGACGATACCTCCGCCGCCACTGCTGCCGCTCCCGGAGCCGCGGCGGACTCTGCCGCGGGATTGCGCCGGAAGGACTTCAGAAAGACCGGCAGCCCGCGCTGGCGCCAGTTCTCGCTGGGGGTGACACTCGGCGCCTTGTTCGGGCTGGTGCAGGTGGGGGTGCCGGCAGTGACGCGTCTGTTTCTGGACAAGCCGGTATTCCTCATTCCCCAGCCGTTTATCGAGACCACTCCGCTCACGCAGGGGATTCTTCCCGCCACGCCGACGGGCCTCGCGCTGGATCTGGGCATTATCCTGATCGGGATGGTGTTGCCCTTCTGGGTGGTGGTGGGAACCTTTGCGGCGGTGGCGATGACGATGTTCATGAATCCGCTGCTGCAGCATCTGGGCGTGCTGACCCATTGGCAGCCGGGGATGGATACGGTCAACACGGTCTTTTCCAACAGCATGGATTTCTGGATGAGCTTCACCATAGGAGCCAGCCTGGGTATTGCGGGGGTGAGCCTTGTCTCGGCGGTGCGGGACATCCGCCGCAAGGTGAAGGAGATCCGGGGCCGTCGTCTGGAGGCCGAACGGCGCGGTATATGGACCCCGCCCCGTCCGGGCCGCGGGGATTATCCGATCTGGATCGCGTTGCTGATCTATTGCGCGGCCACGGCGGCGGTCACCACCGCCTGCCATATTCTCGTGCCGCAGGTGCCGCTGACCTTCCTGGTGGTTCTGGGATTCCTCTACATGCCCTTCATCGCCTACATCAACGCGCGGATGCTGGGGATAGCCGGACAGAGCGTGGATATCCCGTTTATCAAGGAGACGGCCTTCATCGCCTCCCAGGCGAAGGGGATCGATATTTGGCTGGCGCCCATCCCGGTGGAGAACCATGGCGGCATGGCCCAGTCGTTCCGCGTCAATGAACTGACGGGGGTGCGATTCTTCTCGCTCATCAAGGCCGAGCTGGTGGCGTTGCCGATCCTGTTTTTCCTCTCGCTGGTGTTCTGGGCGTTCATCTGGAAGTCGGGGCCGATCCCGTCATCGGCGTATCCCTATGCGCAGGTTAACTGGGAGCTGGCGGCCAAGAACAATGTCCTGCTGTTATCGTCTACCTTCGTTCCTGCCGGCGAGGATCCGGCCTCGCGAAGTATCCTGGATAGTCCGTTCATGAAACAGGCGGTCCATCCGAAGTTTATCGGCATCGGGGCGGGGGTTACCGTGGCGGGGTATATGATGATCAGCGCGCTGGGCTGGCCGGTGCTGCTGGTCTACGGGTTCATCCGGGGGCTGGGAGGAATCCCACATGTCCTGCTGCTGGAAATCGTGGGGGCGCTGATCGGGCGGTACTACCTGAGGAAAAAATTCGGAACCCAGAACCTGTTGAAGATGCTGCCGATCCTGTTGGCCGGTTATTTTACAGGGGTTGGGCTCATCAGTATGGCCACGATCGCCATGAACCTGATCCAGCAGGCCGTGAGCGGGGCGCCGTTTTAATCTTATGGCTATTAAATCACAGATCGAGTTGCCGCTGAAGGTCGCGTTCAGGGTGGTGTTGCAGGGGATTCGCGTGCGGTTCGGCCGCTCGGTGGTGACGGTCCTCGGCGTGGCGCTGGGGATCGCCTTCCTGATGTCCATTCTGACCGGGCAGGTCATCAAGTCCGGAGTGGGGGGGGAGCAGGAGGCTCGTAACGAGGCGCGGCGGATGTACAATACCTTCGTGGCCGAGGCGGGCCTGCCCCGCGGAGTGGTCCTGGGCATCCTTCAGCTGGGGCCCGTGAATGAGGCCGAAACCCGCGTGCTGAAGGAAATCCTGGCAGGCGGGGTGGAAAAGGCAAGGTGGTGCCCGTCCAGCGCGGACAGATTGCCTGCGTTGCCGGGGACTCCGGTCCAGCAATGCGAACGCGACAGTCTGGGAGAAGGCGCCACAGCCCTCCTCGTGGTCGGGCGGGGGGGCCCGGGTCCGATTGAGGTTGGCGGGATCCTCGGCGGGGCCATGAGCCGGCTGGTGTTTGTGGCGCGCAAGGCGCATGTGCAGTCGCTGTCCGGGGGCGACAAGGTGGTGCTGCTGGAGCGGGAACTGCGTCCCGATGAAGTGACTAAAGCCGCCGCGGACCTGCGCAAGGCGGGCTTTCGCAACCTCTGGATCGTGACGATTGCGCTGTTTGTCACCGTGATCGGCATTGCCAATTCCATGCTCATGTCGGTCACCGAGCGGTTCCGTGAAATCGGCACGATGAAGTGCCTGGGCGCTCTTTCCACCTTTGTCCGGCAGATGTTTCTTGTGGAGTCCAGCCTGATCGGGTTGGTGGGGGCCGTTGCCGGGGCGGTGGTTGGAGCCTTATTCTCCATCGTCGCCTATGCCCTGACCTACGGGTTCGGTATGGTGATCCATTCGCTGGATCCCGCCCGCCTGGCGTTGTGGTTTGTGGTGTGCGTGGTTGCGGGGGTGTCGCTGGCGGTCATGGCGGCGCTCTATCCCTCGCGGTTTGCCTCGCGTATGCTGCCCGCCCACGCGTTGAGAAGCGAGGTCTGAGGAATCCGAGATTTGAAATCTGTGATGTGAGAATATAGTCATGATAACGCAACTCGACAGGAACAAGATCACCGCGCTATTCAGTCCGCCGGAACGGCAGGAGCGGCCCTGCGTCATCAGGGCGGTGGATGTGAAGAAAGTGTATCGCCGGGGCGGGGAGGAAACCCATGCCCTGCGCGGGGCCACGGTGGATATCTACCGCGGGGAATACCTGTCCATCATGGGCCCCAGCGGGTCGGGCAAGACGACTTTCTTCAACATGATCGGCGCCTTGAGCAAGCCGACCAGCGGCAAGGTGTATATCGACCAGGTGGATGTCGCCCAACTCGATCATGTCGAATTGGCGTGGCTGCGCTGCCGCAAGATTGGCTACATCTTCCAGAGCTATCATTTGATTCGCGTGATGACCTGCCTGGAGAATGTGACGCTGTCGATGAGTTTCGCGGGTATGGATGCCGAGGAAGCCCGCGAGAAGGGACTGTTTCTCCTGGAGCTGGTCGGTCTGGGTGAGCGTGTCCTGCACAAGCCCGGGGAACTCAGCGGCGGGCAGCAGCAGCGCGTGGCGATCGCGCGGGCCCTGGCGAACAGCCCGGACATCATCCTGGCCG
>CAYOQM010000022.1:0-6216 GCA_964406065.1 uncultured Verrucomicrobiota bacterium | reverse complement strand
GACTGCGGGATGAACTGGGCGTGACCATCATTACGGCCACGCATGACCTGAAGATGCTCAAACGGTCCGACCGGATCTGCTGGATCACGGACGGGCGCATCGAGAAGATCGCCCGGCCGGGGGAGATCAATTTCGACAGCGAAGAATTCGACAAGCATTGAAAGCCGACATGAGTGCCATTATACGAACCGACAATGTCAAGAAGCTCTACCGCGTGAGCGGGGAGGAGGTCTGGGCGCTCAAGGGAATCTCGCTGGAGATCCAGAAGGGCGAGTTCCTCTCCATCATGGGGCCAAGCGGTTCGGGTAAGAGCACCTTCTTCAACCAGGTGGGCGCATTGGACGTGCCCACCGAGGGCAAGGTCTATTTCGAGGATCAGTCGATTTTCGACCTTTCCGAAAGCGAACAGGCCTGGGTGCGCTGCAACAAGATCGGCTATATCTTCCAGACCTACAACCTGATTGACGCCCTCTCCGCCTTGCAGAATGTAACGCTCCCCATGGTCTTCCAGGGGGCGTCCGAAGACGAGGCCGTCAGGCGTGGCACCGCTATCCTTGAGCGCGTGGGGCTTGGCCACCGCCTGCACCACCGGCCTTTTGAATTATCGGGCGGGCAGCAGCAGCGTGTGGCCATTGCCCGCGCCCTGGCCAATACCCCGGCGGTGATCCTGGCCGACGAGCCCACGGGAAATCTGGACACGAAGACCGGGACCGAGGTGGTGGAACTGTTGCGGGAGCTGAACAAGCAGGAGGGAGTCACGGTAATTTGCGCCACGCATGACCACAAGATGCTGGCCTCCTCCGACCGCGTCTGCTACATCCGCGACGGAAGTCTCTATAAGATCACCACCAGCGTGGAGATCGACATGGAGGCCCTCCGGCACACCAAGAACGAGCCGTTATGACCTGACCCCGGTGTCGGACACGGGTTTCAGTTCGAAGTGATGGGTCTTTGGGATGCGGGCCTCGTTGATCTTCACCTCAAGCTCCGTGATTTGCTTGTCGAGTTCAGGCAGTTCCGCCTGGCGCTGGGGATTCAACTGGACATTACGCCAGCGATTGAAGAACAAACTATTTTTTGTGAAGACCAGTTGCAGGACATCCTGCGCCTGATTGAGCATGGGGCTCTTGACACGGGCCATGTTCCAGCCCAGTTCAAGCTCGGACTTTGAAATGGTGCCAACGACAGCGCCATCAATTGAAACCGAATAGTTCCCCCCTTTGAGTCCGGTAACCTTGAGCAAGTACACATCGAGATCGGCCACAATCGGCGCGAGTTTGAGAGCGGCTTCGGCGCGCGCATCCACGGGCAGCGGCAGGGCGCGGTCAAGCCGGTCGAAACTCAACACGCCGTCGTTCAGCCTGACATTTGTCACCTTACAGTTCTGAGAGTTCCGCGCACGCGTCCACCAGCCGCACTTGAGTTCCGTGCTCGAAACCAGCGGCGTTGCGCCGAGGCTCTTGAGAATGGCCCACGCCATGAGGGTGTGGCCCGCCGGTCCGGGATGCACGGCGTCGCCGCCGCCAATGAAAGCCTGCGGATTCGTGGCGCGCTCGTGCATCATGGCGGCCATGTAGGGGTCGAACTGGTCCACAAAGAACGCGCCGTTGGTTTGTGCCACATCCCGCAGGCCGTCGGAGAACTTGCGGAGCGATAGATTGCGGGCATCCTTGTCGGGATCCGGATTCCTGTCCTCGATCGGCTGCGGCGTGAGCAGTGCGACGCGCGCGCCGTTCTTTTTCAAGACGGTTACAAGCTCGGTCTGGCTCGCGATGTACGCCCTGAAAATATCCGGACGGAACGGCTGGTAGGAATGGTCGTTCATGCCGAACTTGATCGTGATGGCGGTCGGATTGAGAGGCAGCACATCGCGCGCCAGGCCGACGCCCACGGACTTCTCGACCATGGCCTTCAAATCGGCGCCCTGCGCCGCGAATAGTTTGTTCTCGTTAGGATGCGCGCGCTGCCGCAGCCACGCGGTGTCGCCGCTCCAGCCGACGTTGCGGAACGTCAGTTTCCAGTCAGGATGGCGCGTGAGCGCGTACGCTTCAATGAAGGTTGTATAGAGCCGTTGTTCGGTGATGCTGTCGCCCAGGAACACCACGCGGTCTCCGTTGTGGATGAAAAAATCGGATGCATGGGAAGCTGTCGCCAGCAGTGCGGCTGCCATCAGGGTGAGAAGTCTTTTCATGAGATGAACCGGGTTCCTTTCAAGTTGTCGACGATTAAATAATCGGCCTTTCTCCATTTCCAGAGCCCGGAACTATGTGGCAAACGAGTCCTCGAAGTCAATATTTTGAGTTCCGCCAACGTGCCTTCTTCGACAAGGCAGGCGGTGGCCACCGCACAATTCCCTTTGCCTTGCATTCGGCCGAATAGGGAAGAGGATTATGAGCGGGGTCTGAATCAGTTGGATGCGAGCGGGGTGACGGCTTGAAGCATCTTGAGGAGGGGCACGGCGGTGATTCTTTCGGCCAAGGGGAATTCATGGTCGCCCGCATGGATGACGGTAAGCCTTTCGAGTTTCAGGTCGCTGAGGGCATGGCGCATGGAAGGCGTGAGACGGGGAGCGGAGGAGTGTTTGATTTCAAATCCCCATCGGTGGTTTCCTCGAACCACGAGCAGATCAAGTTCAGCGCCACTGTGGGTTGCCCAGAAAAAACATTCCTCCCGGTCGGCGCCCAGATGCCGGATCAGTTGATCCAGGATGAAACTCTCCCATGAGGCACCCATCTTGGGATGACCGGCGACATCGTCAGAAGTGCGGAGGTTGAGCAAGGCATGAAGGAGGCCGGTGTCCCTGATGTAGATTTTCGGGGTTCTGACCTGCCGTTTGGAGAGGTTCTCATGCCAGGGCAGGAGTTGGGTGATCACCAGCGCGGAGGTCAGCCGGTCGAGATAACCTCTGACGGTGGTGTCCGCCACGCCGAAGGATCTGGCAAACTCGGAAGCGTTCCATGTTTGCCCATGGTAATGGGCCAACATGGTCCAGAAACGTCTCATGGTGTCAGCGCTGATATGGACGCCCAGTTGGGGGAGATCCTTTTCGAGGAACGTACGGATATAGCCCTGGCGCCATTCATGGCTTTCGATGGGGGTGGCGGCAAGATAGGACCGTGGGAGTCCGCCCCGGAACCAGAGGGTTTCATGGTTGTTGATCCCGACCTCGGACAGGGCCAGCCCTCCAACTTCATGATAGAAAATACGACCGGCGAGGCTTTCTGAGGTTTGTCGCAGGAGTTCAGGGGAGGCACTGCCGAGAACCAGGAAATGGGCTGGTTGCGGATCCCGGTCCGCCAAGACTCGCAGGACGGTGAAAAGACCTGGGAGTCGCTGAATTTCGTCAATGACGACGAGTCCCTTAAGATTCTTAAGCGCGAGCATGGGATCCGCGAGTCGGGCGGCATCTTCCGGATTTTCGGCATCAAAGAAGAAGACCGGTTCACTCCATTGTTGGGACAACATGCGGGCCAAGGTGGTCTTGCCCACTTGGCGAGAGCCAATGATACCGACTACACGGTGCCTCCTGATCAATTCGTGGAGTATGGCGAGTTCCTTTTCTCGTTTAATCATGACATGAAGTTACATTGAAATATCGGTTGTGACAACCGAAATATCAATGTATTCCAAGGCGCCCATCCACCAGCTTGACTCTATCCGGTGTTTCGTAAAAGGAGGATTCAATGTGCGATAGTGCATTGCGCAAAAGTGCACTCTGCTGGTACCTTGTGCCCTCACTAATGGGGAGATGACCATGCTTGCCGCCATGCTTCACGATTTCAACGGTACCGTGCTGGACTGGAACGCCATTTCGCTATGAAAACAGGAACCCAGTTGATTACCGCGATAGAGGCCTGCACGCCGGCGGAAGGGCATTTTGCCTTCTGGTGGCTGGGGCAGCAGAGTTTCGTCATCAAACTGGCGGGAAAGACCTGCTATTTCGACCTGTTCCTGTCACCCCTGGAAAGACGCTGGGTGACTCCCATGCTGGCGCCGTCTGATGTCACTCAGGCGGACTATGTTTTCGGCAGCCATGACCATGCCGACCATATCGACCGGTCGGTCTGGCCTGCCATTGCCGCCGCATCCCCCCATGCCCTGTTTGTTGTGCCGTCCCTGCTCCTGCCGGAACTTGCCTGTGATCTCGACATTCCCCTGCGTCGTTTCATCGGAGTGGATGGGGATGACACGATTGACGCGGGTCCGATCCGGATCACGGGCATTCCCGCCGCGCATGAGTTCCTCGACCGTGACGAGGCGACGGGGCGGTATCCCTATCTGGGCTATGTTGTGGAGGGCGGGGGCGTTACGCTCTATCATGCCGGCGACACCTGCCTCTATGAAGGCCTTCATGCCCGGTTGCGGCGCTGGAAACTGGATGCCGCGTTCCTGCCCATCAACGGCCGTGATGCGCGCCGGCTGGCGGCCAACTGCATCGGCAACATGACCTATCAGGAAGCCGCTGATCTTGCGGGCTCGCTGGCGCCCCGGCTGACCCTTCCCACTCACTATGACATGTTCGCGATGAATTCGGAAGACCCGGACTTGTTTATGGAGTACATGAAAGTGAAATATCCTGATTTGAAGGCTGTTCTGTGTGAATATGGGGAAGGGGTGCAAGTATGAGTACGACGCGAGAAACGGTTCTGACCGATGGGATCCATGGCATGGTGCCGCGGGAAAAGATGAGTCCCGGCCCGCGCAAGATCAGGGATACCTACGCCATCAAGCCCGGCGCCGGTTTTTTTCAGCGGGAATTCGGATATTACTGCCTCGATGAGTGGAAGGCCCAGGGCATGCCCCAGGATGTTCCCCTCGAGACCCTGTTCGGCTACGACCCGACCGGCGGGTGGTGGGGCTTCTGGGATCTGGGTTGGACCACGGCCAGTTTCCGGCCGGCGTTCGAGGAAGCCGTGATCGCGGACCGGGGCGATACGGACGTGGTCCGCGATACCGCAGGCCGGCACGTCCTGTATTTCAAGGGCCGCCGCAGCGGGTTCATGCCCGAGTATATCGACCATCCCGTGAAGGACTGGAAGACCTGGGAGCGGGACGTAAAATGGCGGCTCGACCCGGCATCGCCGGAACGGTACCGGGACATGCCCGCCGTCTACGCGCAACCGCACGAGGTCGTGGAGCAGGGGGGGATGGTCACCGAGCATGTGATCGGCGGCTACATGTACCTGCGCAGCCTGATAGGGCCGGAAGCGGTGCTCTACATGTTCCACGACGCCCCGGACCTGATCCACGACTGCATGAAGACCTGGTTTGCCCTGGCCGATGCGGTCAGCGCCGCGCATCAGAAATACCTGACCATCGACGAACTGTTTTTCGGCGAGGACATCTGCTATAACCACGGGCCGCTGATCTCGCCGGATATGATGCGCGAGTTCCTGTTCCCGTATTACCAGCAGTTGCTGACCAACATCAAGGCCCGGCAGATCGACAAGAGCCGGCATCTGTTCTTCCAGATCGACACCGATGGCTTTGCGCCGGCCACCATTCCGGTCTACAAGGAACTGGGTATGGATGTGATGAGCCCGTTCGAGGTGGCTTCCGGGTGTGATGTGGTGGAGGTGGGCCGGCAATACCCGGACTTGGTCATCACCGGCGGGGTGGACAAGCGCGAACTGGCCAAGGGCCGGGCGGCCATCGACCGGCTGGTGGATCGCATTTTCCCGGTCATGCACGCCCGTGGCGGCTACGTCCCGACCTGTGACCACGGTGTTCCCGCGGAGGTCAAGTACGAGGACTATCTGTACTACCGCAAACGTTGCCTTGAGTTCGCGTGAGCAGTTACAGGAACACGACAAATCCTGTTGCGCGCGCGTGCAGGTTATGGCACTCTGCCCTCATGAATGAGGGCAGCATGTCGCGCGGGAAAGGAACGGCCACACGGCATCGGTTGGCCGCACGATCGCAGGTCGACACGGCCTGCAAGTGCATTGCCCGCCTCATCCACAGCCGCGGTCTGGTTGCGGGAGATGCCCTTCCCTCCGAACGTGAACTGCACCGCCTGTTCGGCTTCAGCAACAACACGCTTGCGCCAGCCATGCGGCTGCTCGTCGACATAGGATTACTCACGCGACGCCCCCGTCACGGCACCGTGATCCGCGACCTCGAACCGCTGAACCGCCTGACCTGGACCATTGGATTGGCCATCATGGATTTGCCCATCCAGGGGCCGGGCGCCTTCACCGCCTGGCTTGTGCACGC
>CAYOQM010000021.1:6600-17572 GCA_964406065.1 uncultured Verrucomicrobiota bacterium | reverse complement strand
TGTGGCGCTGCTGTTCTCGATCTACATGATCAAGCCCAGCCCCTTCTGTCTGCTCGACGAGCTGGATGCCGCCCTTGACGAATCCAACATCGGCCGGTTCGTCAAGGTGCTGGGCGACTTCCTGCAGCAGTCTCAATTCATCGTCATCACCCACAACCGGCGCACCATTGCCGCCGCAGGAGTGATCTATGGCGTAACCATGCAGGAAAGCGGCATTTCCCGTACCGTTTCCATGAAGTTCAACGAGTACGAACAGAGCAAGGACATGCAGGCGGGCTCGCAGCGGAACATGATACCGGCCAAGTAGTTGAGGACTCGCCATGACCCCATCCCGTCTTCTTGAAACCGCCGTGAAGGCGGCCCGAACTGCCGGACTCCATGCCCTCTCCAACCTGCACCGCCGGCAGGAAACGGTCATGGTCTCCGCTCACGACGTGAAACTGAAACTCGACCTGGAGTGCCAGGATATCGCCCAAGGTATTGTGCGAACCGACTTTCCCCACCACGCGATTCTTGCGGAGGAAAGCGCCGACAAGGGACAGCCGGCCGACAATCCCCATAACTCACCCTATACCTGGATCATTGACCCCATTGACGGGACCGTGAACTTCTCGCACGGCATGCCCTGGTGGTGTTGTTCCGTGGCCGTGAAGCATGAGGACATCACGGTGGCGGGCGCGGTTTTCGCGCCGGCCTTCAACGAACTGTTCACGGCGGCCCGCGGCGGCAAGGCTTACTGCAACGACCAGCCCATCGCCGTCTCCCGGACCGCCACCCTTAAGGAGGCCATGATCCTGACGGGACTGGACCAGAAACATGTCACGCGGATGCCGCGACTTTCACTCTTCCGGGATATCGCCGACACTGTGCAGAAGGCCCGCCTCATGGGGGCCGCCGCGCTCGACATCTGCCGCGTGGCGGCAGGCCAGGCGGACGGCTATTTCGAGGCCGGAATCTATATCTGGGACGTGGCCGCCGCCAGCCTGATAGTCGAGATGGCCGGCGGATGCACAGAGACTCTGGCCACACGGCCGTCCCATCAAATCATGCACATGGCCACGAACGGCCTGCTCCATGCGGAATTCAGGAATTTCCTGACCTCACGGCTGGAGTTGCAGGCTTGATTCCAGCAGGCGCCGTGCTACTCTTTCCTCCAACCAACCCAGCGAGGCGACCATGAAACGGATCCTGTTGACCCTGCTTCTTACAGCGACGGCCATCCCTCTGAATCTCCATGCTGCATCCCCCACCAACAAGGTGTTCACGGTCAGGTTCTATGGCCTGGCGGAACAGTTTGAATGGAAGGAAACCTATCAGGGACAGCAATTGCTCAAGGAATCGGGCCCGTTGTTCGGCGCGGGCGGTGATCTCGGCGCAAAAATGGCTGGCCCCTTCTGGCTCGAAGGCAGGGGAGAATTGTTCCTTGGCACTGTTGATTACGATGGAGTCCTCATGTCTGAAAAGGGCGAACTCACGCCCTACAAAACCACCACAGAATATGTCGGCCTGAAAATCGACGGGGATGTCGCCTGCAAGTTACCCCTCTCCCCTTCCATCCATGTTAAGCCTTTCGCCGGGTTTGGCGCCAGAACCTGGGTCAGAACGCTGGATACCGGTTTATCAGACCGCTATATCGGGGAGTACGGATACACCGAAACCTGGACCACCATTTACGGGATTGTCGGATTCGGCGGGGGCATCATGGTCGGGCGCACCGGCGAACTCAGCGCACGACTCGAGGCACGGCTCCCGCTAAGCAACAACGAGGTTGTCGACCTCTCCAACCAGGGCGGGCCGTCAGATCTCGAATTGAAGCCCGGGAAACGAGCGTCGTATTATGCGGAAGCCACACTGACCGTGTCTCACCTCACGGCTTCGCTTTTCGTTGAAACACTGAACTTTTCAGAATCCCCTCTGGACAGCCGGGAAGAGGTCTTCTTCCAGCCCGAATCCAAATCAACCATGATCGGCGGTAAAATAGGGCTGGCCTTCTGACCCTGGCCGGCATCAGATCGTTGCGGGAAGCAGGACAACAAAAACCAAGAGGAGTAAGGCGAGATGCACATCATCAAGGAATTCAGGGATTTTGCCATGAAAGGCAATGTGGTGGATATGGCGGTCGGTATCATTATCGGAGCCGCCTTCGGTAAGATCGTCAATTCACTGGTCAACGATGTCCTGATGCCGCCACTGGGACTGGCGGTCGGAGGCATGGATTTCTCAAAGCTGAAAGTGACGATTGGCCAGACAACCCCCCCCGTTGAAATCAAGTACGGGCTGTTCATCAATACGACGGTGGACTTTCTCATTGTCGCGTTCGCCGTCTTTATGCTGATCAAGGGCATCAATGCCCTGCGACGGAAGCATGATGCCGCTCCGACCGCGCCTGCGGCTCCGACAGCCCAGGAACAACTGCTGGCGGAAATCCGCGATCTGTTGAAGGACGGGAAATAAGCGGCCAACTCATTGCAGTCCGCGGCTGAAATTCCCTTCGTGACCGCGGACGGGATCGCCCCTGAGTAGTTTCCTCAGGATACCGCGCACCTCGGAAGGCTCGTATTGGCGCCACACAAAATCGGCACGAAAGTGCCTCGCACCCGAGGCGCGCAATTCTTTGATTCTGCCGGACAGGCAAAACGGCGTATGACTGATGAGGATGGTGCGGCAACCTTGCTGAACGAGCCGCACGTTCTCGCCGCTGGCGGAGATCCAATCCCGCTCCGACCCCCGGCAATCCGGCCCGGCGGGGCAACGCCCGGACATGGCGGCAAGCGCACAGTTCTCTGAGATAAACAGAGGCGTATCCTGATAGACGATGAGCGTGGACTGCTCCGGAAATTGGCGTGCGAGTGAGAGCAGGGTATGCCGGTCGGTCTCGGGAGACAGGGTGAACCTTTCAATCCCCATGGATACCAGTTGTCTGGCGGCAAGCCGGTTCGTTGTATAGACCGGCCAATCAGTCGTGCAGGACGCACCGGGAACCTCAGCCCCCCCCAGCAGGGACAGACCCCACAATGAAGCAGCCTCCCAGCGTACCCACCCCTGATCCCTGAGCGACTTGACTTTGGCCGCCAAGTCACCCCCTTCCCCTTCGCGCGCCATCAATGGCAATGCCAAACGAATCCGGTCCTTCCCTAAACGGACTGCCAAGCCCTCCAGCCCCGATTGCAACTCTGCCAGGGAATCACGCTGGATGTCCAAGATGACCGTCTCCAAATCCCGGACATCATCCGGCCCGAGTGCGGCCAGATGACTGAGCCGGTCGACCTTGATGCTCCAACTGGCCTTCCCTGCATGGTCTCCGCAAACACCTACCGCTTCCCTATCGCGGATCATCTGGATCCGCCGTTGCCGTTCCGCCTCAAGTCCAGTCGCCAGACCGGACATCAACTCACGTCGCAACCGGTTTACAAGCGAAACGGGCACAAACAATTCGTCCGGATTATTGAGCATCCATCCGGCAAGTTCAAAGCCGGTCTCGCCCAGTTTTTCAAACGCCTCGCGGACAGCGCCGGCAATCTTGCCGGGATCCCTGCTCCGCTCAAAAACACCGGACAGGGCCACGGCATGCGAACAGTTGAAATCTCCCGCCATGCTTTTTGCCTCCGCCCGCAGTGAATCCCGTGCGATCGTCACAATCACATCCACCGGCGTCCGGATCCGGAAAGATCCCGGTTTCGGGCGGGGGAACCGGTATTTCTGTTTGACCTCCTGCGAGGAGGAACAATACAACGGCGCGCCAACCTTGATCTCAGGGTGTTCCCGGGGGAGCATGACCTCGACGACCGCATGAGCCTCGGCCTCAAACACTTCGTCGGGCTTCTTGCCACGGCTCCCGATGAGGCGGAGATGATCCACGGGGAAACCGAAAGGACGCCCCTGCCCGGGGACATCCGTTTGAATCCCGTCATGGCGTTCAATCCGGCGCCGGGTGGTGAACCGTATCCATTCGTCGCGCCCCCCTTGGCGGAGGATCTCCTGAACCGTCCCTATCGGCGCGCCCCGGTGTCCCACCACCTCGGCGTCCGTGACCGCCCGGTTCTTCGCTGACTTCGCATACAAATCGGTCCAAGGCCTGCTGAAAATGGTTTTAATATCCTCCTCCGCCTCCCTGATGGCGTCCGGTGTCAACGTGCGATCCAAAAGCGAACGGTAATAGCGGGTGACGGCGGCGACATAGAGGGCGCTCTTCTTTCGCCCCTCGATCTTGAAGCTGAAGACACCGGCCTCACGGGCCTTGATGATTGCGGACGTCAGGGCCAGATCCTTCATGGAAAACGGGTAGCGTTCCGGATCGCCGCTTCCCTTGAACGCTTCGCGGCAGGGATAGGCGCAGCGTCCACGGTTGCCGCTCTGGCCACGCAACATGGAAGAGTACAGGCACAGACCGCTCACCGAATAGCACAGGGCACCGTGAACGAACGTCTCGACGGCCAGTCCTCCTTCCCGGACAATGGTTTCCACCTCCTGCAGGGTCAGTTCCCGCGCCAGTGTCACCCTGGAGAACCCGAGTTCCCGGGCCACCAGCGCGCCCGCCACATTGTGGATGGCCAACTGCGTGCTGGCATGCAGTTCCAACTCTGGGAAGTAGCTCCTCGCCAGACGGGCAAGACCGAGATCCTGCACAATGACCGCGTCGACGCCTGTCGCCGCGGCCGTCGCCAGGGCTTCGACGGCGTCGTCGATTTCGTCGTCCATCAGCAGGGTATTCATGGCCACAAACACCGAGCGGCGCGGCGTGGCCGCATGGGCAAAGGCCGTGATTTCACCAAGTTCAGCAGGGGAGAAATTGGCAGCCTCGGCGCGGGCTGAGAAACGCTTGAGCCCCAGATAGACCGCATCAGCCCCGTAGTGGAAGGCGGCATGGGCGCATTCCAGATCACCGGCAGGCGCCAGCAGTTCCGCTCTCATCGCCTCACGCCTCTGCTCACCACCAACCCCGGCGCTTGAGGAAAAAATAGAGGACAACGGTCGAGATACCCGTAATGAGCCAAACCCAGACCCAACCGCGAGGGTCCTCCAACCCCGGCCAGTGGTAGATATTCATGCCGTAGTAGCTGGTCACTACCAGGGCAGGCATGCAAAGCGTGGCCAGGACAGTCAGCACCTTTATGATATGGTTCACCTGCATCTGCTGGATATTCAGGTGGATCTGAAGCACGTTGGTCAGGGAGTCGCGCGCATTCTCCGCCTGCGAACTGATCTTGACGAGCTGATCCAGCAGGTCACGGTAGTAAGGCAGCATATGGGCCCGCACCACTTTGAACTCGCCATGCGCCAAACGGGCGATGGTCTCCCGCTGAGGCCACACCACCTGGCGCAGGCGCTGTGCATCGCCCTTGAGTTTCATCACATCCGCCAGAATGTTGTGCGAGGTGTTGCTCAGCATCGTCTTTTCGAGTTCTGAAATGTCCCCGGCCAATCCCTCCAGGGCTGGAGCATAATCTTCCAGCAATAAATCAAGCAAAGTATAGGTCAACCGGTCCGGAGCGCGGGCAAAGGCAGGGGCATTCTTCTGGACCCGGTCAATCGCCGCCGTCACACATCGCAGGGGCTCCCGGTGATAGGTCACCAGGAAGTTCCGGCCAATGAACAGGTCGAGCTCACACATCCGCATGGCGCCGTCCTTGTAGATAACGGCGTGAATCACCAGGAATAAATACCCGTCATATTCCTCGATCTTGGCGCGATCGCTCGGGGCAAGACAGTCCTCGATCGCGAGGGGATGGAACTGGAACACGCCTTCCAGCACGGACTTGGCGTCCTCATCCGAGCCATCGGACACATCAACCCAGAATTGAACACCCTCATCCTGCAGCACCACCTTGAGCAGATCCAGGTTCATATCCTGGCTGATCAATTTACCCTGACTCTGATTGAAGACAAATGATCGGATCATGGTGTACTTTTTTGCCGACCCTTCCGGGCCTTCTTCTCGAAGAAATCAAGTTGAGGATCCTTGACCAGGCCATGTGCCTTGAGGATCCGCAGGATCTGCATGAGATCGGATTTCTCGTAGTTGCGGTTTACGCGGATCGCGGAAACAAGTTCCAACAGCATGGTGCGGAACGTCAGCACTCCATCAACTCCCCGTTCACGCAACCCTGCCAGTGTCTTGTCGCGCAACTCGTCCGACGCGGGAAGCTCAGGAACACAAAGAACGACCGCAAGCGGTTCACCACCCAGCCTGGCGACGGCGGCCAGACGCGCCGACCGCTCGGCATAGCGGAGAATTTCGGGCGATTGCTCGAAGTCCCCTGAGTAGAAGCGTTCCGCATGGCCACCCCTCACGCCCACGACCGCGCGCCCGACAGTTTCGAGGTCACTGCTGGACCATATCATGTGGGTCGGCGTCACATGGCTGGACACCTGCGGGTGCATGATCAGGATATCCAGATCCTCTTCGACCCGCTTGTTGCGCCCGGGCGACACATACTTGCAGGGCTGGGTAACCAGATACCCCAGTTGTTCGAAATATTCGCGTGCGATCCATTCATTTACAGCAGACATTCCAGGCCTCCACTAGCGCCGCATCCTCCACTTCACAATCAAAGATAACCGCCCCGATTTTCTTTGCCAGAACAAAGCGCGGCCGACGCGCAACAGTTTTCTTGTCAGCCCTCATGGCCGCGGCCAGTGCTGGCCAGCCGGCATTGCTTCCGCGCGCAGGACACACCGGCAGGCCGAGTTTTTCCAGCAGCCCAGTAATCCGGTCGGCCTCAGACACCGCCAACCCCTGGACGCGAGTGGAGAGCCGGGCGGAAAAATGCATTCCGATGGCCACCGCCTCACCATGCAGCCAGCGGCCATACCCGTCGACCTTTTCGAGGGCGTGACCCAGGGTATGCCCGAAATTGAGGATGGCGCGCGGTCCTGTTTCCCGCTCATCCAGGGCAACCACCTCGGCCTTGATTTCGCAACACCGTGCCACAACCTGTTCGAGCAGGGCAAGATCGCGCGCGAGCAGATCGTCCGCATGCTTTTCAAGTCTGGCGAAGAACGGAGCATCCCAGATTACCCCGTACTTGACCACTTCAGCCAGACCGGAGATATATTCACGCTCCGGAAGGGTTTTGAGCCGGTCAAGGTCGGCCTCGACCCAAATGGGTTGATGGAAAGCCCCCACCAGGTTCTTGCCCTGGGCCAGGTTGATGCCGGTCTTGCCGCCCACCGAACTGTCTACCATGGCAAGCAGCGAGGTCGGGATCTGAATGTAGCGAACACCGCGCAGATAGGTGGCAGCGACAAACCCCGCCAGGTCGCCGGTCATCCCCCCGCCCAAGGCCACGATGACACCTGAGCGGTCAAATCCCTCCTCTGCCGCCCGTGAGTACAGGACATCAACCCATTTCAGCGACTTGGTGTTCTCCTCCGCAGGAACCACCACGCGCAGAACCTCCAGCCCACGCTCCTGAAGTTGCTTCACAAAACCGTCCCCATGGATCGCATCCACATTGGCGTCCGCGATAAGCATGACGCGGGTTCCGGGTCTGATTTCGAGTGAATCTAACGGCGCAAGCCCCCGTCCGATATGAATCGGATAGGATCGTTCTCCAAGTTTTACATTGATGACGGTTGCCATGACGTTCCTTAAAGGGTACTCATCCAAGCACGGTGCCGACTTTATCCCACACAGGCCCGGGAGTCAACCGTAGCCCAGCCATTCAGCAGGTCCCCACCTTTGGCGAATCCCTTCCCTTGGAAACCGCCCGGGGTCCCGCTACATCTTGCATGCCGCCAACCACCTAAAACTGAGACATTCCAACTTTCGAGAGAATGGATACATTCCTGTTCTACGTTGACAAAGACAACCTTCGCGTTGACACTCCACGCCTGATTATGTATTATAAAACTTGATGTTAGATTGAGAAAGAACATGTGAGTCACATCGAAAGGATAATAGGGGTATGAAAAATCAAATTCTTGGAATCATAGTTTCAGTACTTTCAGGAGTGACCTTAATGGCGTATGGACAGGCATCGCTCCCTTACTCGAATGATTTCGAGGGCTATTCCTCAGGTTCCTCCATCACCAATGACGCCAACTGGACGGCCTCCAGCGCGGTTGTCACGGTCATATCGAACACTACCTACCTCAATACCGTGGCCATGAATACGCCCTATATGGGAAGCCCCATTGAAGGCGGAGCACATGCCCAGGTGCTGAGTTTCGACACCGGTTCCTCTGCGCTGACGAACAGCTATAGCGATGCCAACGCCCATGTCATCATCGACACCATGATCCAGCCGGCCCTTTCCCCGGAACTGATCTATAGCGACGCCATCACCCAGTCCCAGTTCAGCATTTCTTTCCCAACCAACGGCGTGGCCATCTGGCATGGCATGCAGAGCACCACCACATACGGCGCCGACTATGCCGCCTGGTTCACCATGAACAATTCGTCCACTCCCGTCTCCAACGGGCTCTGGGTCCGACTGACGGTCGCAATCAATTACAAAGCCTCACCGAATGACGGCGAGAATTTCAACGCCATGTTCCAGGTCCTCTTGGACGGAAAACCCCTCAACTCTCCCGAAGGCCACGTCATCGCCGACATGGGCTCGGCTACAGGTGGCTCCTGGATGTTGACAGCCCGTCAGACACCTCCCACACAGATCTCAAAACTGATCCTCAACGGCACGGGAATGATGGATGACCTCACCCTGACCTCTTCGACGTCGGATACCCCACCCCCCTCTTCTGTCACCGAGAACCACGGCATTCCTTACAACTGGTTGACTTATATGGGGGTTGTGACCAACGGATCCAGCTCAAATTCCATGGCTACCGCAGCCATCGACACCGCTGACTTTGATGGCGACGGGATGCCCAACTGGCAGGAGTATTTTGCCGGGACTGAGCCCACCAATGCGCTGTCGAAACTGGTCATCATCAGCCAGTCTGTTGACGCGACCGGCAAGGCCACCATCAAGTGGCTGATCGCGGCCCATCCCCTGGCCAACTACAGCATCGCGATGGCGACGAATCTGGATTACAGCACAACCTGGCAGTCGATCAGCAATAACATTGCCAGTCAAGCGGGCGGCACCAACACCCTGACGGCCTCCGGCCCGTCGAATACGCCCGCGTTCTTCCGTGTCCTGGTGCCTGTTATCCGGTAATCCCCCTTCCGGACGCACCAATGAAAGAGCCGCCAATAATGTGGCGGCTCTTTTTTTACCCGTCTTTCCGTCTCAGTGCTTGAAGCAACGCTGTCCTGTGAACACCATGGCGGCACCAGCCTCATTGCAGGCTTCAATGACTTCAAAGTCGCGATCTGAACCGCCGGGCTGGATCACCGCCGAAATCCCTTCCCGCAGACCAACCTCCACCCCGTCTCGGAATGGAAAAAAGGCATCGGAGACCATGCATGTCCCCAGCAATCCACCCTTGTTTGCCACGGTCTCCTCGTCAATTGCCTGCCTTTTCGCCGTGTCGTTCAAGGTGTTATAGGGGACGCCAAGACGATCCCAGCAGAGCCGGTCGGCGTAATTGCGATAGGCCTTGTCCCGGGCATACTGGGCCATTCCAACGCGATCCTGCCCGCCTGCGCCAATGCTGACGGTCACCCCATCCTTCACATAGAGCACAGAATTACTGATGACGCCGCATTCCACCAGCCAGCCGAACAGCAGATCCGAATACTCCTGCTCGGTCGGCATGCGGCTGATCCGGTAGTCACACCCCTTGTAGTGGGCTGTGGCCGGCTGCAGGTCGACCTTGGATTTCGTCACGGGAACAAAGGAGGTCTGGACGATCAACCCGCCGTCAATCAGAGACTTCAAGTCGACGACGACTTGTCCGGCAAAGTCGGTCAGGCGGGCCATGTTGCCGATACGCATCACGCGCAGGTTCTTTTTCCTGGCAAACAAGTCCATGACGCCGGGCGCAAATTCAGGCGCCACCACCACTTCAGCGTAGTTCTCAAGGATAAGCGATGCGGTATCGCGGTCGACTTCCCGGTTGAGGGCTATCGCCCCGCCGAAGGCGGCCACTCGGTCCGCCCTATTGGCTTTCCGGTAGGCCTCTGCCAGGGTGTCCGCCCGTGCCACACCGCAGGGATTGTTATGCTTGACGATCACCGCGCAGGGGACGTCCATCAGATAGCGCAGGATATTCAAAGCATTGTCGGCGTCGGTAATATTGGTCTTACCAGGATGCTTTCCTGATTGCAGCAATTCAACGTCCGAGGCCAGATAACGCCCCGCCTGCAAGCAGACAACCTCACCCAGTTTCAAATTGCCCCCCGTCATCCGGAAAAGCGCCGCCTCCTGCCCTGGATTCTCACCATAACGCAACCCTTTGCGAACCCCCTCGATCAACCAGGACTGTTTCTCGTATTGCAGGGTCTGGCGCCGCCCATCCTCCTCAATGAAACTGATTTCCATCCGGGGAGGAAAGTGATCATCCATGATGGTCTTGTACGCCGATTTGAAATCCTGAGGTGACATGCCGGTCCGCCTTTCTCTCATTGAAATATGGCTTTAAAAACTACCTCACCCTATGACTTAACTCAAAGCTTTTCTCTATTCACGATTGAATAATACCGCTTCATCGTGATAGAATGAGCGCCAATTTGACACAGCGACAAAGTGAACCATGAAATCTGGATTTCTCGACAAACTTATTGCCCGTTTGGATCGGCTGGATCCGGAAAGCGTACAAACTCATTTCCTCAGGTTGGCCAAGGAAAAAGGGCTTTTGGAGACCATTTTCCAATCCATTCAGGAAGGGGTCGTGGTGCTCGACGGGAAGGGAGTGATCACCTACACTAACCGGGCGGCAGGAGAGTTGCTCGGATTCAGCCGGGAAGCAGCGGTGGGGAAACCCATGAACCGGTATCTGCGCGACATTGAATGGGATCGCGTCCTGGAACTTGATCCCCGCGAGTGGATCAAACTCAGCAGCCATCAGATCGAAGTCCGCTATCCCGAGCCCCGCTACCTGAGTTTCTATGTCGTTCCCCTCTCGG
>CAYOQM010000021.1:3578-6590 GCA_964406065.1 uncultured Verrucomicrobiota bacterium | reverse complement strand
CGATGTGACTCACGACCGGAAGCAGGAAGCCAGCCTGGTGGAATCCGAGCGCCTGAACGCGGTCCGCCTCCTCGCGGCGGGCGTCGCCCACGAGATCGGGAACCCGCTGAATGCGCTGAACATCCACCTCCAGCTTCTCGACCGCGAGCTCAAGAAAATCGATCCCCGAAATCGCAACACCCTCGTGGAGTATGTTGACGTGGCACGGACTGAGGTGGCGCGTCTCGACCTGATCATCACCCAATTTCTAAAAGCCATCCGTCCCTCCAAGCCTACCCTGGCCAAGACCGCGATTACGGGGGTCCTGAAAGAGATTCTGGAGCTCCTAAAACAGGAAATCGACAATCGGGGCGCACATGTGGAACTCGAAATCCCTGCCGACCTTCCACCCATTCTCCTCGACAAGGATCAAATCAAGCAGGCCTTCTTCAATATCATCAAGAACGCATTGCAGGCCATGCCTGAAGGCGGACTGCTGCGCATCTCCGGCGCCGCCTCGGACCGATTCCTGGCCGTGTCCTTTCGCGACAACGGCTCCGGTATCTCGCCCGAAAATATCGGCCATATCTTTGAACCCTATTACACCACAAAGACCCAGGGCTCAGGCATAGGCCTCATGATCGTGCAGCGCATCATTCAGGACCACGGCGGACGGATTGACGTCCACAGCGAGCCCGGCGTGGGAACAACCTTCACCGTGTTCCTCCCCGTCGATGAACGCCGCGTACGCCTCTTGAAACCCCATAAACGAAGCGATCTCGATGAATAAACGGCAAACCATCCTGATTGTCGACGACGACAAGAACACGCGCGAAGGTCTCAAGCGTGCCCTGCAGGGCACTTATGACATCGTCCTCGCCGACAGCGCGGAATCCAGTCTTCCCCTGTTGGACGAACGCTCCATTGACATTGTCCTGAGTGACATCCGCATGTCGGGCATGGACGGCATGACCCTGCTCCAGCGGCTTACGGCCCGGAGCAATCCTCCCATCGTCATCATGCTGACCGCCTACGGCAACGTGGAGACTGCCGTCGAGGCCATGAAACGGGGGGCCTACGACTTCCTTACAAAGCCGGTCAATCTTGACCACCTCGACATGCTGCTCAAGCGCGCATTGCGGTCTCATGAGGTGGAAAGTGAAAACCTCAACCTGCGCGCCCAACTTGACACCCATTTCGGCCTGGAAAACATTATCGGCCAATCGGATCTCATGCGGGATGTCTTCGAGACCATCAAGCAGGTGGCGCCCACCCAGGCAACCCTCCTGATCCAGGGCGAGAGCGGTACTGGCAAGGAACTGGTGGCCCATGCCATTCATCAGTTCAGCACCCGCTCCAAGGGGCCCTTTGTGGCCGTCCATTGTGCGGCGCTCTCCCCCACCCTGCTGGAGAGCGAACTGTTCGGACATGAAAAGGGATCCTTCACCGGAGCCTCTGAACGGCGTCAAGGCCGCTTCGAAATGGCCGACGGAGGCACCCTGTTTCTGGATGAGATTTCAGAAATTCAACCCTCGATCCAGGTCAAACTGCTGCGCGTTCTGGAAGAGCGCCAGTTTGAACGCGTGGGAGGGCGTCAGACACTCGATGTCGATATCCGCCTGATCGCCGCCACCAACGCCGATCTCTCCGCCATGGTTGAGGCGAAAACGTTCCGCAATGACCTGTTTTATCGGCTCAATGTGGTCTCCGTTACACTCCCGCCCCTGCGGAAACGGCCCGATGACATACCCCTGCTATGCACCCACTTCCTCAAGGAATTCAGTTCAAAAAACAACAAACCGATCGCGGACATCACCCCCGATACCCTCGGCGTTCTAACGGCCTACGCCTGGCCCGGCAATGTCCGGGAATTGCGCAACGTGATCGAGCGCATGGTGGTACTGTCACGGTCCCCCCGTCTCACGGTACGGGATCTGCCCGTCACCCTGCGTGCGACCGTCCAGGGAGACTCCCCCCGGTCAGCCCTCGGCGTAAAAGGGGAAACGGGACGCCTCACTGTCCCGGACTCTATGGCCGATGCCGAGCGCATTATGATCCATGCCGCCTTGAAGAAGCACAACGGGAACCGAACCCTGGCAGCGGAACAGCTCGGCATCAGCCGCCGCACCCTCCAGCGCAAGCTGAAGGAATACCGTCTCGCCGAAACCGCACAGACCCAACCCCCGCCCTCATCCGTTTGTTGATCCGGCCGTCGAATCAAGGAAGAGACCGTTTCCACAACACCAGTTGACCGGTAATTGACTTGAATTCCATCATCCCTTATCCTGTGTGGCTATGACGACTCCTCTCCCGACCAGTTTGACGGGGTTGCTGAAGCAAACCGGACTCCTGTCCGAGGCCCAGGTTACCGCCCTCATCCAGGACTCCCAGAAAAATGATGTTTCCCTGACGCGCGCCGCCGTCGGCCAGGGCTTCGCGACGGAGGAGGCCTTCCTCGAATCGCTGGCCTCCGTGCTCCGTGTTCCCTTCCTCCGTCTCGGCACGATAACCATCGAGACTGCCATCCTCGAAAAATTACCCACCCGCGCCGTCTTTCAGTACAATGTGATCCCCTATGCCATTGAAGCCGGGGCACTGATGGTGGCCACCAACGATCCCTTTGATGCCGGCCTGGTCGATGCCCTACGGCTCGCTTCCGGCATGCGCGTCAAACTGGCTCTGGCCCTGCTGGGCGATATTGCCAACGCGACCAAGAAATTCTACGGCGTCGGTGCCGACACCATGGAAAAACTGATGCAAGGCGATCAGCGCATCGAGGTCGCTCCGGAGGAAGTGCTCCTGAAGACCGACCTGAGCGAACTCGACCAGGAAGCCTCCATCGTACGGTTCGTGAACCAGATCATCTGGGAAGCCTATCAGGAGCGATCGACGGACATCCACATGGAGCCCATGGAGAACCAGCTCCGCATCCGGTACCGCGTGGATGGGGTATTGCACCAGACCCCCCTGCCCGCGCAGCTTTCCCGCTTCCAGGCGGCTATCATCTCCCGCATCAAGGTCATGGCCAACATG
>CAYOQM010000021.1:0-3568 GCA_964406065.1 uncultured Verrucomicrobiota bacterium | reverse complement strand
CCAGGGCGAGGATATCGATATCCGCGTCTCCACCCTGCCCACCACCTACGGCGAAAGCGTCAGCTTGCGCCTGCTCATGCGCGGCAAGGAATTTATCGGATTGCGCCAGCTGGGGCTCCGTGAACGCGATGAAACCATCATCCGAAAAATCATCGAGAAACCCAACGGCATCATCCTGGTGACCGGACCCACCGGTTCAGGCAAGTCCACCTCCCTCTATGCCTACCTGCACGAGATCAACACCATCGACCAGCGCATCATCACGGTGGAGGATCCGATCGAGTATGAAATGGCCGGGATCAATCAGTGCAATGTGAAGGCCGAAATCGGACTGACCTTCGCCAATGCCCTGCGCTCAATCCTCCGCCAGGATCCGGATATCATCATGATCGGGGAAATCCGCGATTTCGAGACGGCGGAAATCGCCATCCGCGCCTCGCTTACCGGCCATCTGGTCTTCAGTACGCTGCACACCAACGATGCGGGCGGCGCCGTGACCCGGTTGCTGGACATGGGGGTTGAACCCTTCCTCGTGGCATCCTCGCTTGAAGCCGTGGTGGCCCAACGCCTGGTACGCCGGCTCTGCCCGGCCTGTAAACGCCCGGTGCAGGATCCGGACCTCACCTTCCTGCGCAGCGTCGGGTTTCCAGTCGAAAAAATCACTGGCTCATCCATGCATGAATCCGTGGGCTGTGAAAAATGCCGCATGACCGGATTCCGGGGGCGGACGGGACTTTACGAACTGCTCCAGGTGACCGAAGGGATCGAACCTCTCATTCTCTCGCGCTCCTCTTCCAACACCATCAAGCAGAAGGCGGTTGAGGAAGGAATGCTCACCCTGCGCGATGACGGCTGGGCCAAGGTGCTGGAAGGCGTGACCACCATCGAGGAAGTGGTGCGCGTGTCGGAAGAGGCAGACTAGACGGAAAGCAGGACTGAGGACGCGTGGTTCGGGATCACGCCTCCGGTTTTCAAACATGCCAAACTTCAGTTATAAGTCCAAGGACAAGGCAGGACAGCGTGTCGACGGCACGATCGAAGCCAATGACCGCATGACCGCCTTGCGCCAGGTTGAGAAAATGGGAATGATCCCGATGTCCATCACCTCGGGGCCGGGAACGACGACTGCACCCCCCGCGAAATCCAGAAGTCCGGCGGCCAAGCCGGGAAAGCCGGGGTTCCCTTTCCTGAACCGTACTCCGAAGATGAAAACCCGTGATGTGTTGACCTTCTCGACAGAACTCAGCGACCTCCTGGCTTCCGGGATGAATCTCGGGCAGGCATTGACCACCCTGGCCAACCGGAAAACAGGAACGGCGTCGGACGACATCATCCGCGATATCCGCGACCAGATAATTCAGGGCACTCCCCTGTCCGACTCCATGGCCAAACACCCGAAATCCTTCCCCAGCCTCTATGTCAGCATGGTGAAAGTCGGCGAAGCCAGCGGCGCACTGGCGGAGGTCATGACCCGCCTGGTGGAGCATTACGAGCGACTCCAGGATCTGAAGGGAAAAGTGGTCATGGCGCTGGTCTATCCGGCCATTGTGCTGTTCATGGGGTTCGCGACCATGATCTTCTCGATGGTGTTTGTGATCCCCAAGTTTTCATCTATCTTCCAGGAACTGGGCAGCACCCTGCCGCTCCCGACCCGCATGTTGATCGGTCTGAGCAACATGCTCCTGAAATACGGCTGGCTGGCTCTGGCAGGGCTGGTGGCGGGGGGCATCTTCCTGAACCGGGCACTCCAGACTCCCGCCGGAAAACTTCGCTGGCACCGGACGCAGCTGAAAACCCCCCTCATCAGGGGCATCGTTGCGGCAAGCACTTACGCCAACTTTGCCAGGACTCTGGGCACGCTCCTCAACAACGGAGTGCCCGCCTTGCAGGCGCTGACCATCGTCGAAAACACCATCGGCAATGTCGTCATCGCGGCGGAAATCCGCAATGCGAGGGACCGAGTCACCGATGGCACCACCATCAGCGGCCCTCTGGCCGCCGGCAAGGTGTTTCCCCCGCTCATGACCGATATGCTGGCAATCGGGGAGCAGACCGGAGACATGGCCGGCGCCTTGAAACATATTGCCCACCGGTATGAGAATGAACTGAACCGGAACGTCAAACTCTTTACCACGGCGTTGGAGCCGATCTTGATTGTCGTCGTGGCGCTGCTGGTAGGGTTTATCGCCGTGAGCATCGTTATGGCTGTCTTTAATGTCACAAATGGGTTGGGTGTATAGAGCGGAAGGAGAAAATCAGAATGAATAAAATCGCATCACTGGTGTTGCTCAAGTCTGATACGAACAGTTCAAGGGCAGGATTCACCCTCGTTGAAATTCTGCTGGTGGTAGCCATCCTGGGAATCCTGGCCGGCGTGGCGGTCGTCAGCCTGAAGGGCCGCACCAAAACGGCAAGTATCGCGGCCACCCGCACCAGCATACAGGCCATAGGCACCGCCATTGATACGTATGAAGTCGACAACGGCATCTATCCCGCCTCCCTCCAGAATCTATTGACCAAAGCGAATGAGAGCAACTGGAACGGACCGTACATGAGGGATGGCCGCATGCCAAAGGATACCTGGGGCAACGATTTCTCCTATTCCCTCCAGGGTGATTCCTACAAGCTGACTTCTGCCGGACCGGATGGCCAGACGGGGTCTGCAGATGACATTACGAATTGAAAAGGGAATCGTTTCATTGGCGTCATCCGTTCATGAAACCCGCTTGGTTTGTTCATCAACCCGATGAGACACCTCTCTCATGACAGGGCTCGTGGCCCCGGGGGATTCACCCTTGTGGAAGTCCTGATGGTACTGGCGATCATCGGGATTTCAACCCTCGTCGCCATGCCCTCGCTGGTCAAGTCCATCCGTGGCAACCGGCTGCGGGTGGGCACCCGGACTATCGTCATGGCAGGAAATTATGCCCGCACCATGGCCATCCTCAGAAACCAGGAAATGAAACTGGTCCTGAACAAGGACGCCAATAGCGTCACGGTAGAACCTTTCCATGAGGCCGCGCCATCGCCGACGACATTCGCCCTGCCCGGCCTTGACGTCCAAGGAGAAACTAACGCGGCTGCGGAGACCACAAGTTCTCCGCCCCCGCTTAGGATTGTCCGCCAACTGGATGCCGTCCACATTGACAGCGTAACCATCGACCACAAGCGGGGGAAAACCGAGGACAGGGATTCTGTCATCGTCTACCAAAGCAACGGGCGGTGCAATCCCTATGAAGTCCGGGTAATGGATGAGTATGACAGCGCCATGATCATCACGGTGGATGCGGTTGCCTCGGCCAAGGTAAGGAAGGAAGACAAGTGAAAGCAGCGAACATCCGGACAGGGGCTGAAAGGTCCGGAATGACGTTGATAGAAGTTCTTATGGCTCTGGCCATCCTGACAGTGGCGGCCGGAGTTCTGATGACGGCCACCTCGCGCTGCCTTGCCGTGGTGCGCACAGCAAAGAACTACTATGAAGCCCGGCGGATCCTGGAAATTGGAGAGTTAGAGTACCCTCTGCTTCTGGTTCAAAAGAAAAACGACAAGGAACTCAAACCGCTCAATC
>CAYOQM010000020.1:0-17637 GCA_964406065.1 uncultured Verrucomicrobiota bacterium | reverse complement strand
GTAGCCGCCGTCTCGGCGGCACTCCCTGGCGCATACCGGCGAGACGCCGGTTACTCCATGAGCGATGCGCTTCGAGCTTCGCGCCTTTTTCTGTAGCACCGCTCTGCGAGCGGCCGAATGCGAAGAGAGGCTCGTGCTCCTACTTCTTCAGGAAATACCCGCGCTCAATGATGACTTCCGCGATCTGGATCGCGTTCTGCGCGGCGCCCTTCCAGATGTTGTCACCCGCGCACCACAGGATTAACCCGTTTGCGGTGCTCGAATCCCGGCGGATGCGCCCGACCAACACATCATATTGGCCTGAAGCCTGCAGCGGCATCGGGTAGACGGCGTGCTTCGGATCATCCACCACCCGTACGCCGGGGGTTTTCGCGAGGAGGTCGCGCGCCTGTTCGGGCGACAGCGGCTTCTCCAGTTCCAGATGGATCGCGATGCTGTGCCCGTTGCAGACCGGCACGCGCACGCAGGTGGTGGCCACCTTGATGGAGGCATCGAGGATCTTGTGCGTTTCCTTGCGCATCTTGATCTCCTCGGTCGTTTCGCCGGAGTCGTCCTTGAACGAGCCCACGCTGGGGATCAGGTTGAAAAGGATCTGGTGGGGGTACACCTCGCGCGGCAGCGGTTGGCCGGCGGCCCAGGCCCTGGCCTGGTCTTCCAGTTCCCTTACGGCGGCGGCGCCCGTGCCGGAGACCGCCTGGTAGGTGCTCGCCGTCAGCCGCGTGATGCGGGCGGCCTTGTGGATCGCCACGAGCGGCATCAGGGCGATGATGGTGCTGCAGTTCGGGTTGGCGATGAAGCCCTGGTGGTCCTTCATGGCGTCCGGGTTGATTTCGGGGATCACCAGCGGGACCCGCGGATCCATGCGGAAGTCGTCGCCGTTGTCCACCACGATACAGCCCCGTTTCACGGCTTCCCAGCCCAGGGTCTGCGAGGCGCCCTTGGCGCCCTCGGTGCCGGCGAAGAAGGCGAAATCCATTCCGGTGAACGCCTCGGGGGCCGCCACCTTGACGGGATAACCTACGCCGTCGATCACTTCGGTGCGCTCGCTGCGCGCCAGGATGGTGAGGGATTGCAGGGGAAAATTGCGTTTCTTCAGCAACCGGATCATCTCGGTGCCGACGGCTCCAATACCAACCACACAGACATTGTATTTCTTCGAGGTCATCACTCCACCTTGCTCCTGCTGTTTTTTTGCTGGCCAATTATGCTACCCGCCTCAAGGGAGTGAGTCCAGCCAAACTTTAAGAAACAGGGCGACGGATTCTCCTGCAACCGCCTTCTTTTGTAGCCGCCGCTGTTAAGCGGTGGAGGCGAGAGGAGAGGAACAGAAAAGAGCCACGCCTCTTCTGTAGTAGCCGCCGTCTCGGCGGCATCCCTGGCGCATACATGAGCGCTGCGCTTCTTTCCTTTCTTTCTGACCTACTGGGGCCGGGGTGCCCACACCCCGGAAGCGAAGAGCGGGACGAGGGCGTCCCGGCTCCATGAGCGATGCGCCTTCTTCTGTAGCCGCCGCTGTTAAGCGGTGGAGGCGGGAGGAGAGGAAAAGAAAAGAGCCACGCCTCTTCTGTAGTAGCCGCCGTCTCGGCGGCACTCCCTGGCGCATACCGGCGAGACGCCGGTTACTACATGAGCTTCGCGCCATCTCCTGCCGCGCCATCGTCCTCCGTAGAAAAATCCCGATAATCGTAAGGCCCCGGCCTGCGAAACAACCTCAGCAAATTAGCCCCTTTCAAACCGCGCCATGAGATGCTATTATCTCTTCAGTTCAGTCAATACTGGCTTGAAAAACCAATATTGACCGGGTGGATGGCTCCGGTAAGACACCTGGGGCAGTCCGCGACCGGGAGATGGATGCAAAAAGGCGAAAAAAAAGTGTTGAAGCAATTTCAAGGGTGGCGTATATTGTTACTCACAAAGAAGCAATGATTCTGCATTAGGAGCATTACCATGAAGAAACTGAGTTCGTTTTTAGTGGGTTTGGCGTTAACCGCGGGCACCGTCTTAGCCGCTGATACAAATACTGCAACAAGCGTGAATGCGGTAGGGTTTGTGAATAAGACATTGCCACCGAATGGTAATCTTACATTTGTTTCCGTCAATTTTGATCCTGTTGGGGCTGTAGGAGAAAATTCTGGGATTTCAATACAGGACTTGCTTACAGGGCAGTTGACTGGCGGATTAAGTGCTTCTTCGGGGGACAATATATTTGTTTGGGATACGGCAAATCAGCGCTACGATCAACTGTTTTTGGTTGCTGGATCAGGAAATCCTAGTTATGACGGGAAATGGGTGCGTAATGCTGATTTTAGCATCGCAACCAATATGCTTCCCAATGGAAGTGCTTTTTGGATCCGTAATACTCATTCCTTTACGCAGCAAGTGACATTTGCTGGGCAAGTAGTAGACAGATTCTCGAAAACAAACACGATGAATTTTGCGTTTGGAATGAATATGTTTGGTTTCCCGTATTCGGCAACTGTCCCTGTTAACTCTAACGACCTTAGCAAGGCTGCAACTGGTGGATTGAGCTTATCAACGGGTGACAATTTAATTATTTGGGATGTAGTCAATCAGAGGTACGTATTCTATTTCCTGGTTGCTGGATCAGGAAATCCTAGCTACGACGGGAAGTGGGTAAATGACGCTGATTTCAGCGTTGCAACTAATAATTTTGAACTGGCAACTGGATATTGGTTCCGCAGACAGAACGCAGGTTCAGTGCAGTGGAATTCTGTACAGTTATACTCGATCCAGTAATAGATTTAGTGGGTGAATAATTTTATTAAAAGGAAGGGAAATGTTGTATGAAAATTAATTCAGGCAAACTGATAATTCTTTTGGTTGCGGCAAGTTCGATTCTTTCAATGAGTTCAATTGCGGCTATAATTACAACTTGGGGAACAGCAGCTGGAGGTCTACTGAAAGACAGTGGTGGATCGTTGTTGCATGGAAATAGCACGATTGGCACAGGGTATACTCTTGGAACCTATGTTCAGTTAATTTGGACTGGTGGAGATGGACTTGTTTCCTCATTTGATGGGACATCATTGACGGGGATCAATACTCTTGCAGATGATAAGGTGGTGGCAACAGCATGGGTAGGTAAGGGAATATTTCCTCCCGGCACTGACGGAGGATCGGTTAATGGAATATTTTCGGACACATCATCCATCACTACTGGTACATCACTTGGGTCGACTTTTTATGTTAGATTCTTTGATACTGTCTCTCCGAACTATGCTTCCGGATATGTGCCGACAAGCGGAAAGTATGCAGATATAACCAATCCAAGTTGGACTATCACTCAGGGAAACATAGATTCCAGTACTGTATCGTTCGGTATTTCTGGCAATCAGTTGGCAACAGTTTCAATAGTCCCTGAGCCAACTTCCTTTGCGTTGCTCGGTCTTGGTGTGGCTATGATTGCGCTTCGCCGTCGTTTCGTAAAATAATACAAAGACGATGCTAAAAGCCGGATCCTGTTATAAGGATTCGGCTTTATTTTTTATGTAGGTTGAAGACGCCATCAGCGTTGTTCTAGCTGCCATAATCCTTGGGCTGGTTTCTCGATAATTGACAAAGAGGGGATGACGATGAAGAAGATTGTCGTGAGTACACTCTGCGTATTAGTGTGTTGCTATACGGTTGTGGCTGGAGGCAAGAATCTGCTGATGCTGACTGATGCCGATGTGGATGCAGCCCTCGTGACGCGTGTTTCGCAATACTGTTCAGTGGAGTTGGATCGTGTGCCGGTGAATGTATTGCCCTTGGAGACGAGTTCCAAGATGGCATGGACAAAACTTGCCAAGGTGTTACACGGGCAACTTGGGAAAGATGATTTGGCAGCCGTATTGCTGACTCCGATCTTTGCCGGATCCAATACCGTGACGGTGGCGAGCAATATGCCAGTGGCGGTAGTGAATTTGGCGGATCCTAGGAAAGAGGGCAAGGCCCAGGATGAACTGTATGCCCGTTGGATTGAGCGTGAAACGATGAGGGCTTATGGATTAGTGTTTGGTGTCAAGACCTGCCCCAATCCTCAATGTGCGATGAGCGACTACAAAGTAAAGCCTGAGTCCTTGAAGGATCTAGGCAGGAACTACTGCCCGTACTGTAGGAAG
The DNA here is from genome assembly GCA_964406065.1 of uncultured Verrucomicrobiota bacterium. GTDB lineage: Bacteria > Verrucomicrobiota > Kiritimatiellia > CAIKKV01 > CAITUY01 > JAABPW01. The sequence continues at coordinate 13,516 of CAYOQM010000020.1, read as the reverse complement.
ATACTTAGTGATAAGTTAAAAGCCAAAGGGGTTGATCTTCCTGAGATTAAGAGATTACAAAAAGGAACCTGACTCTCCTTCTTGATGATGCCCGTTTCTGATAGTCATAAGAAGGGCCTCCTTCTGGGAGATGTGATGCCGAAGGCTGTAGTAACCGCCGTCAGTCTTTAGCTTGCCGAAGAGGTCGGGCCACCCTCAAGTCTAAAAGTGAGGTCTCTGTGATTGTTCTAGTGGCCCCGCCCGAGGGCGTTTCCGTGCATGCCACGGTCATGACCAATGAGCAGGTGGCCGTGATCAATGTCACGGCGCTCAGTTCGACCAATGAGGTTGCTTTTACCCGGCGGTTGCAGCGTTGGACGTTGCGGGGCGCCGCTTTCCTGATGGGTATCGGCCCGGATCCGGATCCTTTCTGCGTGATGCGCGACTATACGACCCTGCAGGACTTGGACAGGATGGGCCTCAATTTCTCTCCTCCCTGGGGCGATCAATTCCGTAACGCCGCCGCCGCAAGGGGCTTGTCCGTCCGCCCGCTCTTCATCCCCCGCCCGAATCTAAAGAAGCCGGCGGTCAAGACGGAATAGGGAGAGTCCTTGCTTGGAAGGGCCTGTCCCCACCAGCCCTTGTAGGGAACCTTCCTGTAGCACCGCCTCTTCGTAGCCGCGCCTGTTAACCTATAGAGAGCAGTTCAACTGCTTCGCAGTCGAACTGTTCTTTTCAATGCCTTGCAGATAAGCACGTTATGTGATGTCGGCACGGCCATGCGTCTGCACCTATTTGGTGCAAGACGTAACGGCGCGCCCTATACTTCTTGGAAAGGTGCTTCAGCCCGTCATGCATGGCGATCAGGTCCTTTTCCAGCTCTCTTGACGGCTTGTCCGGCATGGGAATGAACAGTTCGGTCGCGCTACCGCGCGATTGAACTGCTCTTTTTAGGGTTAAGGCGTGGATGCACACCACCGCTTATCAGCGGCGGCTACAAAGCGCGAAGCGCCTGTAGTAACCGGCCTCTGGCCGGTATGGCCGCCGAATCGAGGAAAGGTTCACGCGAAGCACGCGAAGCATTATAAATTCTGTGGAACAGAAGATGCACGCCCCCGCGGAGACAATCCCACTCCGCACTCCGCACTCGGTGCTCCCTGCTCAGCGCTTGTCCCCACTCCGCACTCGGTCACTCCCTGCTCAGTGCTCCTTGCTCACTTGCTCACTGTTTCGAATAATAAGGCTCGATCCTCATTTTGGAATGTCCTAAAGTTACTTTATGACGAAGCGACAATTTTATGATTGGCAGACGGCTGGAGGGGCCAATGATGTCATGGTTCTGGTAGATGCGCTTGAACGTGCCGAATTGAAATGGTGCGTGATCGGTGGGGTCGCCGTCAATCACTGGGCCGCCGAACCCATGGTCACCCGCGATTTGGATCTGGTCGTGGCGGCGGATGACATCGATCAGGCCAAGGCCATTCTTCAGGACGCGGGTTTTTCCGCTGCGTCGCACGAGTGGTCCATCAACTTCACAGGCAAATCGAGTGTGAGCATCCAGTTGAGCACAGAGGCCTGCTACCGGGATTTTCCATCACGGGCCGAGGCGGCCGATGTCCATGGCATCCTGATGCGGGTGGCCTCCCTGCGTGATACCTTGGACGGTAAGGTCAGGGCCTATTCCGACGACCGTCGTCGCCAGAGCAAACGGCTTAAGGATTTGGCCGATATCGTCCGCCTTGTGGAGTCCCACCCTGAACTTCGTTCCTGTCTGCCTGATTCGATCAGGAACCAACTTGAAGCTATTACTCTGGCCACTAAATAGTGGCGACTGTGAGCGAAGAAGAAATTCTTTACCACTGATTTGGGAAATTTGGGAAATCCAGAAGGATCTGTCCAGTGGTGCCTGCAATGGGAAAGAAATGTTTGGCGATTTATCATTCGGGTCAGTCCAGTATGGATCCAATCCTAACCCGGCATAGCCGGAACCGAATTGAAGAGTTTGAACAGAAGCGCACGAAGATCACAAAGAGGATTTCTTTTACCCGCCTCCGGCGGAATAACCTTTACCCTTCGTGGTCTTAGTGTGCTTCTGTTCAAATTCTTTTCTTCTCCAAATCCTGACCAAAAATCGATTGATTCAAGTCGTAAGGGACTGGCGTGCAAGCCGTCCTTCCCGAATGACAAATTCCGCAACATTTTGATTTTCTTCGTCTGCCTCCGGATTTCCATGATTTCTTAAATTAGTTGAAGTTAGGAAATGATACGTTCGGAAACTATGGGTAAAAGCCACGCATTTCCGAATAACTGATAACAAATAACCAATCACCGGCGTCCCTGTGGGACGCCAGTGATTGTATTTGCTGGAATCGGCCCGCCAAATCCACTAGGCTTCAGGCGCAATTTCACGAGGAGCACCAGTATGATACCGCGTTACACCCGCCCGGAAATGGGAGCCATCTGGGAAGACGAAAACAAGTTTTCCGTCTGGCTCAGGATCGAAATCCTCGCCTGCGAGGCGATGCATAAACTCGGCGTCGTCCCTGCCGCCGACCTCAAACGCATCAAGTCCCGCGCCGCCTTCAGTGTCAAACGCATCAATGCGATCGAGGCCAAGGTCAACCACGACGTCATCGCCTTCCTCACCAATGTCGCCGAACATGTCGGCCCCTCCTCTCGTTTCATCCACCGTGGCCTCACGAGCTCCGACGTGCTCGATACCGCCCTTGCCGTCCAGATGCTCCAGGCGGTGGATATCCTGATCGCCGATGTCAAGACCGTCCGCAAGGCCGCCGCCGCCAAGGCCCGGAAATACAAGTTCACCCCCATGATCGGCCGCAGTCACGGGGTTCATGCCGAACCCATCACCTTTGGCCTCAAGATGGCCCTCATGTATAACGAGTTCGGCCGCGCCCTCACCCGGCTTGAGGCGGCGCGCGAGGTGATCCGCGTCGGTCAACTCTCCGGCGCCGTCGGCACCCACGCCCACATTGACCCCTTCGTGGAGAAATATGTCTGCACCCGGCTGGGGCTCGAGCCAGCCGCCATCTCGACCCAGGTTCTCCAGCGTGACCGCCATGCGGAATACATCTCCACCCTCGCCCTCGTGGGCGCCTCAGTGGACCGCTGGGCCACGGAATTCCGGCATCTCCAGCGGACCGAGGTGCACGAGGTGGAGGAATATTTCGGCAAGGAGCAGAAGGGCTCCTCCGCGATGCCCCACAAGAAGAACCCGATCACGGGCGAGAAACTCTGCGGGCTGGCGCGCCTCCTGCGCGGCAATGCCGTGGCCGCCCTGGAGAATGTGGCACTCTGGCATGAACGCGATATCTCGCACAGTTCCGTGGAACGGATCATCATGCCCGACAGCACGATTGCCCTGGATCACATGCTGGTCAACCTCGAAAAACTGGTTCGCAACCTGGTGGTCTCGCCGGAGCGGATGCGGGACAATCTCAACCTGACCCATGGCCTGATCCATTCCCAGCAGGTCCTGTTGATGTTGACCCGCAAGGGGTTCACACGGGAGCAGGCCTACCGGATGGTTCAACGCCACGCGATGGCGGCCTGGGAGACCCGGCAGAGTCTGCGCGGTCTGATAGAGGCCGATGCGGAGATCATGGCGAAGGTCGGCAAGTCGGATCTGGATGAGGTCTTCGACCTATCCGTCCATTTCCGCGATGTCAACCGGACCTTCAAGGCCGTCGGACTGTAAAGATGTTTTTTCTTAACGAGGAGAATAGCATGGCGAAAAAAGTGATCAAGCGGGCGAAGTCGGCCTATGCGGCGGCAGGGGTGGATATTGATTCGAAGATGAACGGAATCGCCTACATCAAGGCCATGGTGAAGTCGACCCGCACCGCAGGCGTCCTCAATGATATCGGCTCCTTCGGTGGATTCTTCGCCTCGCCGGGGAAGGGCAAGATCCTGGTGGCCAGCACCGATGGCGTCGGCACGAAACTCAAGATCGCCGCCATGGCGCGCAACCATGAAACTGTCGGGCAGGATATCGTGAACCACTGCGTCAACGATATCCTTGTCCAGGGCGCCGTCCCGCTGTTCTTCATGGACTATGTCGGCATCTCCCGGTTCGAAGGCTGGATCTTCAAGCAGGTCGTCAGCGGGCTTTGCAAGGCCTGCCGCGAGAACGGCTGCGCCCTGCTGGGCGGTGAAACCGCGGAAATGCCAGGGTTGTATCCGCCGGAGGAGTACGATCTCGTCGGCACCATTGTCGGCGTGGTTGACCGCAAGCAGGTCATCACCGGCAAATCGATCCGCCCTGATGATGTGTTGATCGGGCTTCCGTCGTCCGGGCTCCACACCAACGGCTATTCCCTGGCGCGCAAGGTGGTGTTCGAGACGGCGCGGCTGAAGCCCGGCGATATCTTCCCGGGCACGCGGAAAACCGTCGCGGAAGTTCTGCTGGCGGTGCATACCAGCTATCTCAAGCCGGTGACCACGCTGATGAAGTCTGTCACGATCCGGGGAATGGCCCATATCACCGGCGGCGGATTCCCTGACAATGTACCGCGGGTATTGCCGAAGGACGTGAATGCCGTGTTTGACAGGGCGTCATGGGAAGTTCCCGAGGTTTACAAATTCATCCAGCGCACCGGCAAGGTGGACCGCGAGGAAATGTACCGGGTGTTCAACATGGGTATCGGCATGGTCGTGGTGGTCCGTAAACAGGACGTTGAGAAATCCCTGGCGATCCTGAAAAAGGCGGGCACCCGGCCGGTTCTGATCGGTTGGATCGAGAAGGGATCCCGCCAGGTCCGCCTGATTAATTGAAGGCGGAGCAGGGGGATGGGAGCATTTGAACAGAAGTCCGCTCATTCTTTTCCTTTTTTGCCTGCTGTTGCCCGGGATGACGCTGGCGGGACGCCTTCAGATTCAGCCGGATGTCAGCGTGGAGATCAATCACGGCAGTCCGGTGGCGGTTGTCCGGCTGTTCAACACCGGTGACGAGCCGGCCCGAATCCTTTCCGTCGATGGCGACCTCCTGACTTCCGGAGTAGCCGCCGTCCCCGGCGGTAGTCTTTCCCGCTTTCCGGAACCGGCGATCGCGCCGGCAGGACGGGTTCTTAGTCCGGGTGATTCCTGCGAGACCCTTCTTCCGCTCTCGCCGCCCGCCCTGCCCGGTTATCACCAGGCCGTCATCCGCATCCGTTACGCTGATTTCACCGGCGTCAAATTCTCCTCTGTGGTGGCGGCTCCCTTTGTCTTCCCCCGGTCTTCAGGCGGGACGAACCCGGTTCCCCCCGCTGCCCCGTGCCTTGACGACAGTTGGTTAACCGCCACGGTGTATCCTGCCTCGATCGGGCGTACCGGTCAGGTGCGGGTATCGCTGTGTCTGCTTCAAGAGGGTGCCGCCCGTGTCAAGGTGCGGCTTGTGTTGCCCGATGAATTCGATTGTACCGTGCCGGAACAGGAGGTGGCCCTCGATCCCGACGGTCGGCGGGATCTGGCCTTCGAGATTGGCAACCGGGGTGCGCTTCCCGGTGCCGCCTATTCCGTGACCGTGGTGGCCCTGACCGAGGTCTCGGGTTATTTCCAGAGCGTTTCATCGGCTGGCTCCGTGGCCGTGGCCGCAGGGGAGTGGGTTGGGCAATCGCCCTGGGTCTGGTTCTGGGCGGCGGTGCTGGCCTTGGCCGTCATCCTGTGGGCTTCCAGGCTCCGGTGGGTCCGCTTGCGACAGGGGTGTCCGGCCTGGCTCGAGGCCGGGGTGCTGGGGGTCATTACCGGATTTATTATCTGGAACTTCTCGCCCGCCGACTTGCTGAGCAATACCACCACGGTGGGGGGCGACACCCCCGCTCATCTCTATCTGGTGAGTCACTTAAGGGAGCAACTGTTCCAGCACGGCCGGCTGATCTCCTGGGCGGGGGGGTGGTGGGCGGGGTTCCCGATGTTCCAGTTCTACTTCGTGCTGCCGTATCTGGCGGCGGCGCTGCTCAGCCTGGTGATCCCGCTCAACGTGGCCTTCAAGCTCATGACCGTTGCCGGGGTGGTGGCGACCCCGTTGTGTGCCTGGTGGGCCGCGAGGCTGTGGCGGCTGCCGCCGCCTGTGCCCGTTGTCATGGCCATCGCCATGGTGCCGTTCCTGTTTGTCGGTACGCACGTCATGTGGGGGGTTAACACCGCCAGCACGCTGGCGGGGATGATTGCCAACAGTTGGAGCTTTGCCCTCATGCTGCCCGCCGTGGCCTCCGCCTGCCGCGATGCCGGGGAGGGCCGGATCAGGGTTCGCACGATTCTGCTGATGGTGCTGGTGCTGGCGTCCCATTTTTTCACCTCCGTGATCATGTTTCTGACCCTGGCCATTGTTCCGGCGCTGGTGCGGCGCCGCCCGGCGTTACTTGTGCTGTTCGTTGAGTCAGCCCTGGCGGTGCTGCTCATGTCCTGGTGGGTGGTCCCGCGGGTTGTGGAATCGTGTTACAGGATGGATTTCGGGGGCAATTGGGAGGTGCGGTTATGGACCTCCTTCCCCGCGTACAAGGCCGGGTTTCTGGTCTTTGCCCTGGCGGCCGTGGCACAAGCCCTGATCCGGCCGGTCCGCGCCGTCTGGATCCTGCTCTGGATGCTCGGGATGGGGGTGTTTCTCTTTACCGCCGGCTTCGCGCTCTCGCCGGTGTTCGTGAATGTCCGCCTGTGGCCGTTTGTGTTTTTCGCCCTGGTGTCGTTGGCGGCGATCGGACTCGGACTCCTGCTTGAACAGGTCAGGGGACAGGCCTTGTGGCTGGCGGTGCTGACCCTGGCCGTCCTGCTGGCGGTGACGGCAGGCGATTCGAGAACCGGGCGCCTGACCGGGCCGGGGCTGACGCGGAGTTGGGCGAACTGGAACTATTCCGGCCTGGAATCCAAACCGGCTGCGGCGGTTTTCGAGGAACTTGTGAAGCCGTTGCGGGGTACTCCTGGCAGGCTGGCGAATGATTTGTGCGAGGAGAACAACCAGATCGGATCGAGCCGCATCTTTGAACTTGCGCCCCATCTGGCAGGCAAGCCGATTCTGGAGGGCGGGCTTGTGAACTCCGCCCTTGGTTCCATGTATGCCTATACGATTCAGGGCGAAATCTCCACCGCCTGCGCGGGCTTTCCCCCGATCGTTACACCCCGGTCCTTCAATTCCACCAATGCCACCAGGCATCTCGAGTTGTTCAACGTCAAACAGTTCATCGCGCGCAGCAGTCTCACGAAACAGGCCTTGCGTCAGGCCCCGGAGTGGCGGCTGATCGGCCGGGAACAGGATTGGGAAATGTATGAGTTGACGACCCACGAGGGCCGCTGGGTGTTCATCCCGCCACGGCGTCCGCTGACGGTGTCGACCCCGCGCTGGAAGGACTGTTCGCTGGAGTGGCTTTACCAGCCTGCGGCGCTGTCGCAGTTTATTGACTGGGATCTGCCCCCCGGGGCGAGGGCGGCACCCCGTTCCGGGCACCGGGAAGGTGCCGGCGAGACACTCACCGAATCCCAATTCCGCGGCTATCTGTCGGACTGGGCGACTGGCGGCACCAACGGAATGTCGGCGGTTCTGCCCGAGGCCGGAACCCGCTGCATTCGCGACGAAGAGGTGACGGATGAACATATCCATTTCAAGACCACGGCCATCGGACTCCCGCATATCATCAAGATGTCGTGGTTCCCCAACTGGAAGGTTCGCGGCGCCGACGGGGTCCACTGTGTTTCGCCGGGGTTCATGCTGGTCTACCCGCGGCAGGCCGAGGTGGAACTCTATTATGGAACAACCCCGGGCGACGGCGTAGGATATGCGTTGACCCTGGTGGGGCTTGCGCTGTTGATCGGCTATAAGGTCTGGTTCCGTGGCCGCAGGAAAAACTCATGAGAATCCGCTTGCTCAAGATCTTCGACGCGACGGCAGGCGCCTTGCTTTGCTGGGTTGGCGGGTTGGCGCTGCATCTGGTACGACGGCGTGCCGACGGCGTGCCGACGCCGGGGATGCCGGGAATTGAGGTCAGAAGGATTCTGGTGATCCGCCCGGGCGGGATGGGGGATATGATCCTGCTGCAGCCGGTGCTGAAGGCCCTGAGGCGCCACTATCCGTCGGCGCTTATTGACCTCGTCTGCGAGCGGCGCAACCGCGAGATTCCCGCGCTGGCAGGAGCTTCGGTGGAGACCCTGCTTTACGATGTCCAGCCGTTCCGGACGCTCCGGCTCCTGCTAAGCCGCCGTTATGATCTGGCGATCGACACCGAGCAGTTCCATAACTTTTCCGCCGTGATGGCCTGGGTCAGCGGGGCGCCGGTGCGCCTCGGGTTCAAGATCAATCCCGGCCGCAATCCGATCTACACCCATCTGGTCAACTATGATCTTGAGGGCTACGAGGCCGGCGAATTCATGCGGTTGCTGGCCCCGCTCGGGATTCACGAGGAGGCCGTGGTGGCGGGATGCCTTGCCGGGGATGTCCGTTCCGCCCCACCCAGCCCGCCGGACAGTGTGCGCTCTGGCCTCATTCTCATTCACATCGGGGCCTCCACCCGTTACAAGCACTGGGCGTTGGAGAACATGGCGGCACTGGTGCGGCGGTTGATCACGGAGTCCTCAGCCGGGATGTCGAAGCCCGTCATCGGGTTGGTGGGCGGACGAAAGGATGCCGACCTCGCGCGCCGGATTGCCGCCCTGGCGGGCGAGGATGGGCAGGTGCGGGTCATGGCCGGGGAATTGACCCTCGGGGAAACGGCGGAACTGATAGGGAAGGCTGTCCTGTTCATCGGGGGCGACTCGGGGCTGGCGCACATGGCCGTGGCGCTGGGGACGCCAACCGTTGTCCTGTTCGGCCCGAGCGATCCGTTGAAGTGGGGTGTCAGGAGTCCCCGCAACGCCGTAGTCTGCAAGGGTCTCGCCTGTTCGCCCTGCTTCATTTTCGGCTATCACAAGCGCTGCCACACCATTGCCTGCATGGGGGAGATCACGGTTGACGAGGTTGTCTTGGCGTGCTCGAAGGTGATCACCCCGGCGACCGCCTCTGGCCAGTCCCGTTAGGCTGGATCAGGCATGACTCTGCTTTTTCGTAGCCGCGCCTGATAAGGCGTGGTTCTTTCCGGCCATTGATCAGTGAGCCTGCAGCACCTTCGTCAACAGCGCCGTATGGGTCAGCATGTCCTTGTCGAGTAGCGCGTCCAAGGCCTCGTAAACAGGGCCGGGGGTGCCGGTGCCGATGCGCTGACCGTCGAACTCCACTCCCGCGACAACATTGATAGTGGTGCCGGTGATGATGAATTCAGTGGCGGAGAGGATTTCCGTCCGCGGGAGATCGGCGAACCCGACCTCCTTCAATAGACCCGAGGGGATCAGCGATCTGGCCAGTTCCATGACGCGTAGCATGGTGGTGCCGGCGAGGATCCGGTCCAGTTTGGGAAACAACAGACGCCGGTCAGGGGTCACGAGGCCCATGTTTTCCACGGCGCCCTCGGTAAGAAATCCGGCGTCATCAAAGCCTGCGGCAAAGTCAACTCCGGCGTCGACGGCCTCCTTCTTCATCAGGACATTGGGCACGTAATTGCAGGATTTGACCTGGCTCAGCGAGGCCGGCTTGGCGGCAACGCCGCTGGACCGGATCCGCGCGCCTTCCGGATGGTTTGCCATGAAGGGTTTTGTCAGGGCGGTAATGACGACATAGAGTTGCGGAGCGGGGCAATCATAGGGGTTGACTCCGAAACTTCCCGGTCCGCGGGTCACGAAAATGCGGATCACGGCATCCGGCCTTCCCGCGGCGCGGTAGGTTTCACGGACGATATCGCGGATTGCGGAGCGGGGAACAGGGAACTTCAGGCAGAGGGTGGCGGCCGATTGTTCGAGCCGATCAAGATGACTCTCGAGGTTATAGATGGAGCCGTTGATTCCCTTGAGCGCCTCAAAGATTCCGTCGCCGCGGTGGACGACATGGTCATCGAGGGGGATCAGCATGAGGGCCGGGTTGGTGACGATTCCGCCGTAAATACTGGAGTACATGGCAAAATAACTGTCCTGGAAAGTCCGGCGCAAAGAACTTGCGAGGGCAGGCCAGTCGGAGTCGGTGAACTGTTTCATGCCGGGGAGTGTAGCAGGAAAGGGGAGAATGGTTAAAGGGGAATGGATGAGCAGAGGAATTCAGAATCCAGGAGTCAGAATCACGGGCGTCCCACAGGGACGCCTGTGATTCCCTTTGTGCCATTTCTGATTATTTCCGATCCTGAATTTTTCATTTTCCCCAATAACCAACAACCGATAACTCAATAACCATGGCGGCCCTATGGGACGCCAGTGGACTGAAGTTGCGAGTTTCCTTGGAAATTACGGAGAATTCCGGCTGTTGAGGGTAGGGCGCTCCCGCCGCCGAGTTGAAAGGGTGCCGCCGCTGATATGAACGGTGGGATCCAGGCCCGAAAAAAAACGGAAACGTTTCCGTTTTTTCAGCGAATGCCAAGAAGGGTGTGATTTCCGCTGGCCAATTCGCGGCAGTTTGGCCATTATCGCGGGCATGTCGAAGCAGGTTGAGATCACGGGTGGGGAGTGGGGCGCGATTGTACGGCATGTGGCTCCATTCCTGGTATGGGTGCTGATCATGAGCCTCCCGATGGCGGATCAGGCGTTGCGTTATGCCATTCAGACGGGAGCCACGGTGGCCGTTCTCGCATGGCTCAGGCCGTGGCGGTATTATACACCGGTCTCGTGGCGTGACCAGCCGATGGCTCTGCTTGTCGGGTTCGGCGTATTTGTGATCTGGGTTGTGCCGGAACTGCCCTGTCATGAATCCTTGCGCGGCGCTCAGGAACTCTATCTGCGGTTCGGCATCCGGGGCGCAGCGGCGACGGGGTCTGCCGCCACACCCTACGCGCCGGAACAGTGCGGATGGGGGTTGTCCGTTGTCCGGTTGGCGGGGTCAGCCTTTGTGATTGCCATGGCGGAAGAATTCTTCTGGCGCGGTTTCCTGCTGCGATGGCTGAAAGGGAGGCCGTTCCTTTCGATCGCCCCGGAGACGATTGGTCCAGGCCTGCTGCTGACGGGGTCCGTGCTTTTCGGAATTGAACATACCCGCTGGCTGGCGGGTGTGATCGCGGGATTAGCCTACGGTTACCTGTACCTCCGCACCAGGGACCTTTCCGCCGCCATCACGGCCCATGTCACCACTAATTTCCTGCTGGGTCTGTATGTGCTGGTATACCATGATTACCGGTTCTGGTAATGATGCCGTCGGGAAAATAGGGAGAGCGGTTCCCCTATCCACATAAATAAACAGGAGATAGGCAATGAGACTGGTAAAGAGGTGTGTAATGGCTTCTATGGTTGTGGTTGCAACGTCGGTGTTGGCGGCTGATCCGACGCCCCAGGTGACCTTCGAGCCAAGGGTGTTCACGAGCGCAGTCGACTCCAAGGACAGCCTGCCGTATGTCGTGGCGAAGCCGGCCGGCTGGGATGCGAAGAAGAAATACCCGCTCCTGGTATTTCTCCACGGGTCCGGCGAGCGTGGAAGCAACAACAAGTGGCAACTGAACAACGGCCGCGGATGGATGGAAAGAGTCGTGGCGGAATGCCATGCCGTTGTCATCGCGCCACAATGCCCGTACAACTCCCGCTGGGCTGAAGTCGGCTGGGACGCCAAGGCGAACGACATGCCCAAGGAGCCCTCGCAGTCCATGCGGTTGCTCTTTGAATTGCTCCCAGTCGTCGAAAAGGAATTTGGCATTGATCCCGCGCAACGATACATCACCGGTGTATCCATGGGGGGGTTTGGTACCTGGGATGCCCTTTGCCGCCGGCCGGACTATTTTGCCGCCGGAATCCCCATCTGCGGTGGAGCCGATGAGAAAATGGCCGTCACCATTGCCAGGATTCCCGTATGGGTCTTCCACGGTGCTGACGACGGAACCGTTCTCCCCATCCGTTCGCGGAACATGGTCGAGGCGCTGAAGAAAGCAGGCGGAAATCCCATTTACACGGAGTACCCCGGTGTAGGCCACGTCAGTTGGGATAAGGCTTATGCCGAACCCGATCTGCTGAAGTGGTTGTTCTCGCAGCGCAGGGTGGATAAGGCCCCTTGAACGTGGCGACAACGCCTGACACCAGTGAATACGCAGCCTGGGACCGAGACCCTTCTGTGGACTCCTGCACGATGCGTGATGTAAAGAAAACGGAGGAGTTGTGAAGCGGGGTGATGTCTATCTTGGCACCGTGCTGCTCGAAGCCAACCGCTGGGCGGCGCAGCGGTCACCCGGCTTCCGGGTCAGTGACTGGCTGGCGCGGGCGGCCGGGGCAGGCTTTGACGGCGTCGAACTCTGGGAAAACCATGCCGTTCTTGCCGACGCGCGGGAACGCTCGGCGCTGCGGGCTGCGCCGTTACCGGTGAGTGTGTTCAACAGCTACGTGCCCTTCGACGAGGCCGGTGCGCCGGTCCGGGCCGCCACCGCCACGATGGTTCGCGACCTGGGCGCGCGCGCCGTGAAGTTCAATGTCGGGAACGATCCCGCTCGTCTGGCCGGCGAACTGGCTGAGGCCCGCCGGTGGGGCGAGCAGATGCCGGACGTGCGCCTGTTGTGCGAATGCCACAGCGGTACTTCCCTGGAGGATCCGGCCACAGCGGCGGCTGCCCTTGCCGGGTTCCCTGACATCGATATCATTGTCCACCCCTTCAGCGGGGCGCACCTGCCGGACTGGCTGGCGCGCTTCGGGGGGCGTGTCCGCCATGCGCATGTCCAGGTGGTGGATGCGCAGTGGCGCCGGTGGCGGTTGCGGGACCAGCCGGTTCTGGTGAGGGAACGCCTGGCGATGTTGCGTGATGCCGGGTTTGACGGGTCCTTCACCATTGAGTTTACCGCCGGCGTCGGCGCGGTGACGGAGGACCGCGACGCGCTTTTCGCGGCGGCATGTGAGGATCTTGTGTTTCTCAAGGAAGAAGGGAGTCAGCGATGAAAATAATCCATGTGGCGGAGGGCGCCGCCGAAAGCCGGATTTGGACGCCGGTGTTCCGGCGTGAACTGGAAAAACTCGGGACGCTCGAAATCATCGAGAACGCCGCCTCGTGCGGGGAAGGGGAGCTTCTGGCGCGGCTGAGGCAGGCGGATGTCCTGCTGGGTTCCTGGTGCGGGCTGCGGATTCCGGACGCGCTGGCCGCCGATCCCGGCCGGGTGCGGTACCTCTGCTGTGTCACCGGCGGGGTTCGCGGTTTCGTCACCCAGGCGCACATTGATGCGGGACTGCCGGTGACCAACTGGGGCGACACCCCGGCGCAGGGCGTGGCCGAGGGTGCGGTGTGCCTCCTGCTGGCCGCCCTCAAGGGGCTTCACGCCCGGGTCGTCGCGGTGCGTAGCGGCACTGAAGCCGACTATCCCCACCGCGGCGGCGGCACCTTGCGCGGCCTCAACATCGGCCTCTACGGGTTTGGCGTCATTGGCCGGAAGTTCGCGGAACTGCTGCGGCCGTTCGGATGCGTGATGCGGGTGTATGACCCGTTTGTTACGGAGTTTCCCGACTACGTGACGCGGGTGGCCAGCCTTGAGGAACTGTTCCGGGCGTCGGAAGCGGTGGCCATCCATGCAGGCTT
>CAYOQM010000019.1:3640-18000 GCA_964406065.1 uncultured Verrucomicrobiota bacterium | reverse complement strand
ACATACCGGATCACACACGACTTCGCCTTTCGTACACATTACGTCAACCTCATCCACGATACCGTCCAATGCAGTCTCAAAAGTCTCTCCCACCGGGGGACTCACACGCGTATCGAACCCACGGCGAATAAACGTGAGGCCTGGGATATCGGCATGTTGCGCTGTCAACCGGACACACAATCCGCATTTGATACACTTGCCAGGCTCAAACACCAGGCCGCCCGGATGATTAAGCTGTTCGACCGCATGCCGTCCGCTATCACCCAATGCCCGGCGGTCGGCACCCAGAAGGCTTGCGGTCTCCCTCAGCCGGCAATCGTCCGCCCTGCGGCAATCACAATGCAGACATCGGGCCGCCTCGGCGACCGCCTCCCCGAGGCTGAATCCCGCCGGCATCCCTCCCGCAGGCTCAAGCCGATACTGTCGCGAAACCTGTTTCACGGCCTGCTGCAACTCGTCCGGCGTCAGGTTCCCGATAACACACTGGAACGGGCGTGCCTCGGCCGTGACCGTCTTTCCGGCCAGGAACTGACCGCAGGCCGCCGCCACCTTCCGTCCGTCGGCATTTGCGCTGACCGCCATCCTGAACGGGCGAATGGCGCTGCCAATGGCAAACACACCCGGCAGAGGGGTCACATAGGTGTGGGAATCCGCCTGAATCCCCCTCTGTGAAAACGGCACACCCAATGCCGTCGCCCGCCCGGCGTCAGCGAGACCAACTGCAAGAATCACGGCATCGTACGCCGTCCTCAAGTCCGCCAGCGTGATATCCCGGCCGACATTGACCCCGGCGTGGAACTCGACCCCGCAACGCAAAATCGACTCAACCTCGCGCGCCAACACATCCGGCGGCAGCCGCCCCGCAGGCAGGCTGACGCGCAGGCTTCCACCGGGCGCGGATTGCTCGTCATAGAGCGCACAGGCATGACCCTGCCGCCGCAGATAGAAGGCGGCCGCAAGACCCGCCGGACCTGCCCCGACAATCGCCACACGGCGTCCCGTTTCCGGCGCCACACGCCTTCCCGCTTCCTCAACGCCGCAGTCCCCGGCCAAACGTTTAAGGAGGCAGATGGAAACCGGCCTGTCCACCTTGCCCCGTCGGCAAACCTTCTCGCAGGGCGCCGGGCAGATGCGCCCCAATACCGATGGCAGGGCCATGTGCTGCCGCACGGTTTCCAGGTCCTCCTCCATTCGTCCGGCGGCGATCTGGCGGATCATGCGCGGAATATCCATATTGGCCGGACAGCCGCGTTGACAGGGCCCCTCGCAATCTCCCACATGTTCGGAGAGCAGCAATTCAACGGCCGTACGGCGTGCCGCCAGCACTGCGGGGGTGGAGGTCCTGACCACAAGATCGGCTCGGGCGGGATAGGCGCATGACGGCACGAGCCTGCGAAGGCCCTCGACTTCGACCACACAAACCATGCAGGACGTGCCTGCCGGCAGGCCTTCACGGTGACACAGGGTTGGAATATGAATACCCAACTGGCGCGCGGCATCCAGAAGCGTGGCCCCCGCGGGCACCGTGACTATCTGACCATCCATGGTTAACCGGTGCATCGCTTATCTCACCTCAATGGCTTGGGCCGGACAGGCCTGGCGGCAGGCATCGCAACGCGTACACAAGACCGGATCGATGGAATGCCGCCGGTACGGTTCCGCCGGTATGGCCTTCACTGGACACACACGGGAACAAATGGTACAGCCGATGCACTTGTCCGTCACCTCATAACGGATCAAGGCCGCGCAGCGTCCGGCGGGACAGCGCCCCTCAAGGTGCGCGGTGTATTCATCGCGGAAATACCGCAGGGTCGTCAGCACCGGGTTTGGCGCGGTCTGCCCCAACCCGCACAGGCTGCCCTGCCTGACCTCGGACGCAAGGGCTTCCAACCTGGCCAGGTCATCCGTCCTGGCCTGTCCCTGACAGAGACGGTCAAGAATATCGAGCATACGCCTTGTGCCCACACGGCAGGGCGTGCACTGTCCGCACGACTGATCCTGGGTGAAGCGCAGGAAGTAGCGGGCCATATCCACCATGCAGTCGCGATCATCCAGGACCACCATGCCGCCCGAGCCCATGATGGCGCCGGCCTCGCCGAGGGTTTCGTAATCGACGGGGAGGTCACAGCGTGCCGCCGGCAGGCAGCCACCCGACGGCCCGCCAATCTGCACGGCCTTGAGCGTGCGGCCAGCCGGCACCCCGCCGCCGATCTCCTCGATGATCTCCCGCAGGGTAATACCCATCGGCACTTCGATCAGGCCACCATGGCGCACCTTGCCGGTCAGGGCGAACACCTTGGTTCCCCTGCTGTGTGCCGTTCCCAGGCTTGAAAAGGCTTCCGGCCCATGACGCACGATCCAGGGCACCTGCGCGAGGGTCTCGATATTGTTCACTGTCGTCGGCATGCCCCACAGCCCATGCTCGACCGGATACGGGGGACGCAAGCGCGGCACGCCGCGCCGTCCCTCCATGGAAGCAATCAGGGCGGTTTCCTCGCCACAGACAAAGGCCCCGGCGCCTTCCTTGACCTGCAGGCTGAGCGACCAGCGGCCTCCGAACATGCCCTCTCCCAGCAGCCCGGCTCCCTCCATCCGGGTGATGGCGTCACGCACGCGTTTAACAGCCAGGGGATATTCAGCACGAATGTACAGATACCCCTCACGGGCGCCGGTGCAATAGGCGGCGATCGCGAGCCCCTCCAGCACACGGTAGGGGTAGGATTCAAGGATCATGCGATCCATGAAGGCGCCGGGGTCGCCCTCATCACCATTCCCGATGACAACCTTCCGCGGAGCTACAGCACCACGGGCAACCGCCCATTTCAGGAAGGTGGGAAACCCCGCCCCCCCGCGCCCCCGCAATCCCGCGTCCTTGACGATGGCAAACGTTACCGCGCCGCCGAGATCGCACACCACCCTGCGCAAGGCCTCAAACCCGCCATAGCGCCGGTAGGTCTCGATATCAAGCGGATCGAGATGACCGCAAAACTCGGTTGCAATCCGGACCTGTTTTCCGAGAAAGGAGCAGACAGGCGTGCTGTGCACATCGAGTCGGCGGGTTTCGGGACCCGGCTCCGGGGCGGCCAGGAGGCGGTCCAGCGCCGAACGACCCGCCGCCCGCATGCGCCCGGTCCAGCCCCGGAACGGAAAGACCTGGCTCACGATCCGTTCTCCAGCGGCGGGATCCACGCGCGCAAAGACCGAACACGGCTGTTCCCCGACCGCGGGCAGGGTTCCAGACAGCGCCGACGCCTGCATCCGGGTGTCCCCCCCTGTTCCAGGCCACACCACCTCCACCATCGGAGTCTGGTGGCACATCCCGACACAGCCTACGGTCCGGATATTGGCCCGGAGCCCACGCTCCCGCAAGACGGCTTCGATCGACTCCCGCACCTTGAGACTGCCCCCGGCTATACAGCAGGATCCCGCCCCGATGCGAATCTCCGGCGCCTCCGGAATCCATTCAGGCGCGGCCTGCGCCGCAGTCCGCGTACCGCAGGCACAGGCCTGTTCGGCATGCTCCCCCAGCCGGATCGATACCCCGGACGGAGTCTGGTGCCCATAGGTCGTATCATCGACGACCATCACCGGGGCAAGCGTGCAGCACCCCACGCAAGCGACGCGCTCCACGGTGTAGGTGCCGGACGCGTCCGTATCCTGGCCGGGGGCGAGTTGGAGGTACCGCTCGATTGCCTCCTGCACCTGCTCCGAGCCCTGGACATGACAGGCGGTACCGTGGCATACCGCAATGCGGTGCTTCCCCGCCGGATTAAGCCTGAAATATTTGTAGAAGGAGGCCACCCCGCGTACCACGGCGGGACGGATCCCGGTAATCTCCGGGATGCGGCGCAGGGCATCCTCAGGAAGATAATGGTAGTGTTTCTGGATGGCCTGCAGAATGGCCATCAGGTCAGCCGCGTCTTTTCCAATCGCCCCGACGAGCCGATCGATCTCGCTGATATCGACAATTCCGCGATCGGACGGAGTCATGGCGTCACACTCCTGATCAATAACGCCGATCCTTGGGAATTGAAGTCACCACCGGCGAGAAAGGTCAATAGCACCACCATCACGGCCAGGATTACAATGCCAAGCATCAGCCCCATGCGTGCCGATCGACGCCGATGCCACTCCGACCCGGAGTTCTGAAACCGTTCAGGGTCAGGCGCCGGCTCCACGGTGAGGGGGATGACGGCCAGACTAACCAGCAGAACCAGGGCTCCGCCCAGCAGAAGCACACCCCCTGTGCCGGCGCGGCCTTGTGCTGAAAAATACATCTGCCTGGCCTGCCAGTCCTCCTGTCGGATCCGGTTCTTGAGCCGGTCATCGTCGGGGGCATTCGCAAACTGGCGGCGGTCTTCAAGCAGACCGGGCGCGTTCAAGGGATCAGCGTTAAGAATGCGGACCTGGTTCACAATCAACGCCGTGGAGACAACCAGGCAGAAGAGAGCCGCCACACCCGCAACCGATTGAACCACCGGACGCCAGGCAGGAGAAAGAGGGGATCTGCGGGATGACACCGAGTCAGCCATGGTTCGTTTCCCCCTCGTTCGCCGGCAACTCCGGGCCGACGCTGCAGAACTCAAAACATCTCGCACAGCTCATGCAGCCGGCACGATCCACATCGTAGCCCTTCTGCCGCGGCCAGCGGAACAACCCGACCAACCGCACCCCGAGCAGGAGTCCGACGAATCCCCCGAGGCAGGCGGACCCTATGCCGAACTTGTGCCGGATACGCTCAACGGCCGGGGCCAAGTCTGCCACTGAGCGACCCGAGGCGCGAAAGGTTTCACTTTCCACCGTGAATGTCTGCGAGCCGGTCTTTTCCTCCCAGGCCACACGTTCGGCCAGCCGCACCTCCGGATGCATCCTGGACAGCGGCGCGCGAACCATCAGGCCCAGCCCCGCCCCCAGCAGAACCAGCAGCGGCACCAGGGCCAGCATGAGGCCAAGAGACCGCCGCGCACGATGCCTGTCCGGAATCGCCTCATCCGGCTCCGGAATGCGAATACAGTCGAAGGGGCAGGACTGCTCGCAGAGCCTGCAGTTGATGCAACCTCCGGGCGTGATGGTTGCGTGGCGGTAGGCAAATTTGGAAATCCACCCCAGCAGGACACCATACGGGCAGAGAAACCGGCAATAGAGGCGTCCCACGAACATCCCCCCGAGAAGAATGACCGCGCCGAACATGAGCATTTCCAATGTTCCGCCCAGCCGGTAGAAGCCGATGAACGGATCATAGCGGCAGATGATATAGTCCGCTCCGGTCACCGCCATCAGCACCGCCAGCCCCAGATAGAGCGGCGGCAGCAACCGCAGGG
This sequence comes from uncultured Verrucomicrobiota bacterium, assembly GCA_964406065.1. GTDB lineage: Bacteria > Verrucomicrobiota > Kiritimatiellia > CAIKKV01 > CAITUY01 > JAABPW01. The sequence continues at coordinate 12,679 of CAYOQM010000019.1, read as the reverse complement.
GTTCATCCAGCCAGGCGGGCAGGCGCACAGGTTTCCACACCACGAGATCCTGCAGCACGCCCAGCGGACAGACCCCGGCGCAGAACACCCGGCCAAACAGCGCCGCAAAAACCAGGGGCAGGAGAAAGAACGCCACCACGGTCCAGGAGATTACCTCCGCCGGATTTCCCAAGGCTGCCGCGACGTTCTGGATCGAGCCCACCGGACAGACGCATCCACGGCGGTAGAATCCGAAATACGCCATGGCCAGCAACGACAGGACAACCAGTCCGGCGCGTGACCTGCGCTTGAGCACGAGCCAACTGGCCACCACCAGGAATAACACCAGCATCACCACATCGGCATAGTCCTGGGCAGGGGCTCGCGGCGGGGGAATCGCGGTCGACGGCTGGACATAACCGCTCTCGAATTCCGGCTGAGGAAAACGCGGCAGCGGCTGAACAGCATGCGCCATCCCGGCGACGTTCAGCAGCATGACCACGGCCAACCCGCACACCCGCCAGGGGATATGAAAACGGGGATTACGCATCCGCCTTCCTCCCCTGGACGCCACGAAGCCGGTAGGGTTGAGACGCCGGGACGCGGCTGATGGCCTGCGCCGGACAGTCCCTGGCAATCGCGCATTCATTGCAATGGACGCAGCGGTCATGGCGGATTTGCAGGAAGAGCGATCCGTTGCCGAACGCCGCGCAACCCTTCACGCACTTGCCGCACCCGATGCAGAGCGGCTCATCGATGTCATAGCGGTAGTAGGGATCCTCGATGAACGTCCGCTTGATGGCTGCCGTCGGACAGAGCTGGTTCTCCGCGGCGGTATCCGTTGCCTTGACGCCAGGGCGGTGAAACCCGCCGCACAAGTTACAGTATCCGCAAACATCATAGGCATGCACACATTTCACAGCCGAAGGGGTGAGCACGCAGGACACCGCGCAACGGCCGCACTGGACACACTTGTCCGGATCAATCTGCCAGACCGTTCCCTTCGCCGAAGCCTTGTTCCGGGTGGCCAGTCCGGCGGCAGTCCCCGCGGCGGCGAGCGCGACCACGCTGGCGCCACTTTTCAGGAAAGTCCGGCGTGAAAGCGTCACGGTTTTTTCAGGAGCGGTCATCATGACCCCTGTCCTTTCCCCAATACCCGCTGAGCCGAGAGGCCCCGGGGCAGGCCGCAATGTTCAAGGGAGGGACAGTGTCCGCACTGTCCCCCGCCCGCGCAGGGAGACTCGCCGCGGGTCGGGGAGCCGGCGCGCGAGGACAGCACCGCCGTCAACAGTCCGAGGCCGCTGAAAACCACTCCCCGCCCGAGGACCAGCAGGGCTTCTCGCCGATTCATCGGCTTCATGATCCCTCCACCACATAGATGTGGATCAACCCCTTCACGGGATCCAGCACCAGAATCCTCCCGTTGCCATCCACGGCCAGATCCATGCCGCGGGTCTCGGCGGCAAACTGGTCGGGTCCGGCCAGAACCCCCACGAGGGCTCCTGTTACAGCGTGGATCTTCACGCGCACGATGCTCTTTTCGCTGGTGACAAATGACCCATCGGCGCGAATGGCGAAATGGGAGGGATTACAGCACCCGCTAAACCCCTCCCAATCCATACCTGTGCGCTCCCACGAACCTATCACCTCGCCCTCGGGGCTGAAATGAATAAACCGGTGCCGTCCGGGATCAACCACCCACAGCGCTCCATCGGGCGCGATGCCCAGATCGAAATAGGGACTAGGGATAAAAAAACCGGGAAACCCGCGAGCCCGATCCTTCTCCCCGAAATGACCCACTATCCGACCCTCCACATCATACTGCCAGACCAAACGCTGACCGGCGTCCGCGACGAACACCCTGGATCCTGTCACGGCAATCGACGTGATGAACGCGTTGGTTCCCGGCAGGATCCAATCCGCCTGCTTGAATCCATCCGGGCTGATCACAGCCAGATGTCCGGTCTGGCCGGCATACAGTGTCCCGGTTGGGCCAACAGCAAGGGCAGAGACGGGACTGGTCACGGGAATCACTCCAACCCCGCGCCCGTCCGGGTCAAGGATGGCAATCCCCTTGTCCCCGCCGACATATATCCGGTTCGCCCGATCCACGGCCAGCGCATAGGGAGAGTCCACCTGCGTTGCGAATGATTTCATTTCCCTGCCGATCATGAGCTTGGGATCCGGTTTACGGAACTCGGCAAGATCATAGCGGAAACTTGCCCCCAGTTCCCTCGAAGGCCGGTGAGACCATGCCAGCCACAAGCCGCCGAGAAGGACCGCCACGACCGCGGCCACCCCTACCCCCTGTAACCATTTCATCATGGCGACCTCCCCTTCTCTCCCAATTCCAGACACACCATATGCTTGAAGTCCCTCACCAGAAGGCGTGTGCCAACCAGCGCCATCGGCGCCCATGAGTCCTGCCCTGGAAGCACGCGCGCCTTGGCCATGGGAATGAACTTTTCCAAGTCCATCCTCGCCATGGCCAGCACGCCTTCATCATCGAGCACAAGGAGACGATCGCCAACAATCATGAAAGGCCCTATCCCGAAGCGGATGTCCGTGCCGCTCGTCCAGAGAATAGTCCCGTCCACATCGGCACAGGCGAATTCATTATGCCGAGGGCCGGCATCCTTGGGAAGGACGCCGAACAGTCGACCCTGGTAGAACAGCGGGGTATGCTGTTCACAAGCAAGACCGTTACGGGGATTGAATTTCCGCACCGTTTTCACGCCATACCTTTCACCCTCGCGCGACACCTGGAACACCATACCTCCCGCGCCGTAACCGGCCGTGACAAAGATCCGGCCCTCCGGCATGACCACCGGAGTGGGAGCGATGACCGACGCGCGCCATTCGGGAGTCTGCCAGAGAATGCGCCCGCGGTCAGCGCCATCGGCGGCCACACCCGCCATGCCTCCAATGGCCGCATAGACATACATGCGACGGCCCGCAATCACGGCCGGCGCCACCGAGGAGTGCGACATCTTCCATGCGCCGGGGGGCGGCGTCTCCCACAGGGTCCGTCCTGTGGCGCAATCCACTCCCATCATGAACACGTTGGTTCCGCAGGGCGCCAGGACGGCCACATCGCCATCGATCAACGGACACTGTCCGGTATACCAGTCGGGCACGCGTGCACCCAGCTTGCGCTCCATATCGAGCCCCCACAGGAAACGGCCAGTCTCCGCCTCCCCGCACATCACGTGGCCGCGAGGCCCGATCGTTACCACATGGCGTTCGGATACGGCCGCCACGGTCCGCGACATGCCATGATTCCGCTTGACCTGTATGGTGTAGCCGCGCCGCCATATCTCCCGGCCATCGTCCAGCGACAGACAGCGCAACATGTCGGCCCGTCCGGTCTCGTCATAATCCATGATATAGACGCGACCGTTCCTCACCGCCGCCCCCGCGCAGCCTTCTCCCAGAGTTGCCGTCCAGAGTACCGGCGGTCCGTTGGTAGGCCAAGTTGCCGCCAAAGGCGCCGCTGGAGCCGGCGTGATATTGGAGAAATCCGCCCCCCGGAAACCAGGCCATGTTCCCGGGTAATTCGAGGGTTTTCCCGGACCGTACTCGAAAATCGTCCCGATATGCGCGATATCCCGGACGGGCAGTGCGGCGGGGCGGCCATCCATGCCGGGCACGCTCATCACAACATGCACCGCAGGCGGGCGGGCCAGTCCATACCAGAGCGCGGTGGCGGCGACTAACGCCGCAACCAATAGGGCAATCCATGCCCCGGTATGTCGGGCAAAATTCCGGGCAACGGGTGGAGGGGGTTGTGGTGTCAGGTCTGTCACAAGGTCGTCCTACGGTCCGATTCCATAAAGCGTCCCGGCGGTGCGGATAAAGAGGCGGCCACCTGCGAAGGCCGGCGTCGCCTCCACCGTTTCAGTCAATGTGCCTTCACCTATTTTTTCCGGGCTGTCGCCCGTCTTGAAAACCAGTACGGCCGCAGAGCAGACAATATACAGCTTGTCGCCGATGACCAGCGGCGAGGCTTCACACGAATTCAGATCGATATTCTTTTGCGCCAGCACCTTGCCGCTCCTGGACTCGATGACCGTCAGGATCGACTGCTCAAACTGGTAAAGGCGACGGCCATCGGTCGTCATGCTGCTGAAAGCAGAAAACGGGCTTCCATCGGGAAGCTCCTTCAATGCCCAGGCCAGACTGCCCTTCTCGAGATCCAGCGCGAAGATTCCGTTGTTCTCGCAGTTGACGAACACGCGTTCGCCGTCCGTCACCGGGGAGGGTCCCATGCAATAGGACGGATGTTCACCGAGCACCTTGGTGGACCACACCTTGGCGCCAGTCCCGGCATCCCAGGCGGTGACATCCGGATCGGCGGGAAGCACAACCAGCAGTCGCCCTGACGGGGCACGGGCGAGGACCGGCGAGGCCCAGGAGGAACTGTCCCGCGGGGTTTTCCATTCCTGTTTGCCGGTCGTGGCTGCATAGGACGCGATGAAACGCTCCGGATCGGACTGGAACACGGCAATGACCGACGAGCCATTGACCAGCAGGGAATTATCCAGTCCGTACTTATTGCCGCTGGAATCCCCGGCCAGGATGTTCCAGAGAGGCTTTCCGGTTGTCAGATCAAGCGCCACCAGTTGTCCGTTTGAGAACAAGGCGAACACCTGCTTGCCATTCGTTGCCGGCGTGGCCCCGGCGTGAAGGAGGGTGTCCCATCGTGACGACATGGAATCAATCACATAGTGCCGGGCAGGTCCGGCCGGAGGCGTGATTTCCGTCTTCCATTCCAATTTGCCGGTGGCGGCGTGGAAGCAGTAGACCAGGCGTTTATCGGGGTCTGCCGCCGTGACCACGACCTTGTCGCCCCACACGACCGGCGAAGACCACCCCGGCAGGTCCAGCCTGACCTTCCACAAGACCCCCGTCTTGCCTGCCTCGCTCCAGGATGTCGCGGCCACGCCCTGATAGCGACCTGATCCGTTCGCTCCCCTGAAGGCGGGAGAATGGTCATTGCCCGTGGCAAGTGTGCCGCGAGCCAGTATACAGACCGTGAGTGTTACCCATGCCTGGATTCTCATGTATCGATTCTCGTTCTGTAGCGGATGACCATCGGTATGTAAAACTACCACAGAATCACCAGCGACAAAGAAAAGAAAATGGGGTTGACGGTGAACCCTGAAGGAAATTTTCAGCTATCGCCACGAATCGCCTCGACGGGAAACCCTTTGCCACCGGAAGCGGGTGCAGGAGAATTCCATTATTGGTTGTGGATATTCAGTCAGGGAAAGTGCATAGTGTATCCGCAATGAATGCAGTAATACCGAAGATCATACAGGGCGGAATGGGCACCGGGGTTTCAAACTGGAGGCTGGCTCAGGCCGTTTCGCGGATCGGGCAGCTTGGCGTTGTCTCCGGCACCGGCCTTGATGTGATCCTGGCCCGACGACTGCAGGACGGGGATCCGGAAGGGCATGTACGCCGAGCCCTGAACAATTTTCCTTTCCCGAAGATGGTTCAACGCATTCTGGACACCTACTTCATCCCGGGCGGAAAGGCGCTGCTTCAGCCTACCGGCTGACCGGCATGCATACGGTCGAGGGGGCCAGGGGGCCCCAGGAGATGTGCATTGCGGCCAACTTCGTCGAGGTTTTCCTGGCCAAGGAAGGCCACTCGAATCCCGTAGGCATCAATTATCTGGAAAAGATCCAGTTGCCCCATCTCCCTTCCATTTATGGCGCCATGCTGGCCGGGGTCGGCGTGGTCATCATGGGTGCTGGGATTCCGCTGGAAGTGCCCGGCGTCCTGGATGTCCTGGTCAACCACGAATCCACCTGCTATCCGGTCAGGGTCACCGGAGACGGCCCATCCGATAACCGGCGCATGGTGTTTAATCCCGCTGAATTCCAGGAGGGGTCGCTGAAGGCCTTGAGTCGCCCCGACTTCCTGCCGATCGTATCCTCCGACACCCTGGCCACCATGTTGATCCGGCGGGCCAACGGATCCATCCAGGGGTTCATCATTGAAGGGCCACTGGCAGGGGGCCACAACGCCCCTCCCCGCGGAAAGTTAAAGCTTTCCGACATCGGCGAACCGGTCTATGGCGTGCGTGACGCCGTTGATCTCAAGGCGTTCAGGGAGCTGAACTACCCGTTCTGGCTGGCCGGATCCTACGGTTCACACGAAAGACTTCTCTCGGCCCTGGCAGAAGGCGCCGCCGGAATCCAGGTTGGCACAGCCTTCGCTCTTTGCCATGAATCCGGCCTCACCACCGAAATCCGTCAGGCGCTCGTCCAGCAGGCCTTGGAAGGTAATGCCAGGATCTTCACCGACCCCCAGGCCTCGCCCACTGGATTCCCGTTCAAAGTGGCCCATCTCGAGGGAACGTTGTCGGATCCCTCCATCTACCAGCAACGCCAGCGACTTTGCGACCTGGGCTTCCTGCGGGAAATCTACCGCAAGGACGACGGCACCCTCGGCTATCGCTGCCCGGCCGAACCAATCGCCTCCTTTGTGGCTAAAGGCGGAAAGATTGAAGACACCTATAACCGCAAGTGTCTCTGCAATTCGCTCGTGACAAACATTGGTTATACCCAACGCCTGCGCAACGGAAACCTGGAACTCCCCATGGTGACGCTGGGCGACGACTACGTCAATATCGGCCAGTTCTGCCAGAACGGGCAGCAGGACTTCAGCGCCGCTGACGTCATCCGCGTGATCCTGGGGTGAGGGTGATCGGTTAACCCTTAACTGATCACCGACAACTACTTCTTCTTGAAGCCGTATTCCGTGAGGATTTTGGACACCTGATCGGGTTTAACACCCGCGTAGACCTTCTCGTCCACAATCATCACCGGCGCGAGGGCACAGGCCCCGACACACCGGGCAACATCAATTGAGAACAAGGCATCGGGAGTGGTCTGTCCGACATCAATCCCAAGCAAATCCTTCAGCTTATCCAGGACATGTCCCGCCCCTTTGACGAAACAGGCTGTCCCCATACAAAGGGAAACCCGGTGCTTGCCGGGAGGCGTGAACTTGAAAAAATGGTAAAACCCGGCCACCCCGGTCACCTTGGCGGAAGGAATCTGCATCAGGACGGACACCGCATCCATATGCTCCTTCGCCAGATAACCGAAATGGTCCTGCACCTTGTGAAGCACGGAGATCAGGTAGCTATTCGGGTGGTTCTTGCCGGCACAATCCTCAATATACCGGACCACTGATTCCGGAAGGACCGCGATGACCTTGACTTTTTCCTTCTGCAGCAATTCGGATGTCATTTCACACCTCTTGGATATCGGGGTTGATAGTGGGTATGGAGCAGTTCATGGCACAGATGACTGTTCGGCGCTCCCAGGAAATTTTCATACAACAATTCGATGGCGGGATTTTCATGCGACTTGCGCAATGACTTGCTCCCGTCAATGGAGTAAAGGGCCTTGGCCCGCAGCCGCGCCAGATCAGGATCGAGGACATGCATACCCCGCGGAGGATAGGGCTGACCGCCCCCTGCGACGCAACCGCCGGGGCAGGCCATGATCTCGATGAGATGGTACTCCTTCTCCCCGCTTGCCACCCGGTCCAGCAGATTCTTGGCGTTCTGCAACCCATTGGCCACCCCGATATTGCTGGACATGCCATTGATCATCACCGAGGTTTACTTGACGCCTTCCACGCCCCGGACGGTTGTGAAATCCAGTTCCTCCAATTCCTTGCCGGTGATCTTCTCATAGGCCGTGCGGAGGGCCGCCTCCATGACGCCCCCTGTGGCTCCAAAAATATCGGCCGCACCGGACGACACCCCCAGCGGGGAGTCAAACAACCCGTCCTCGAGACTGTGGAAGTCGACCCCCAGGCATTTCAGCATCCAGATCAGTTCCCGTGTCGTCAGCACGGCGTCGGTATAAGGTTTGCCCCCCGGCATCCGGTGTTCGGGCCGCGCCGCTTCAAACTTCTTGGCCGTACAGGGCATGATGGCCACCACAAAGATGTTTTTCGGGTCGATGTTTGCCTGCTGGGCGTAATAGGTCTTGAGCAGGGTGGACATCATGCTCATCGGCGATTTGCAGGTCGAGGTCAAGGGGATCAGTTCCGGATAGAACCGCTCCATGAAGTTCACCCAACCCGGGGAACAGGAGGTGATCAGCGGCAGGCGTTCCTTCCTCTGGATCCGGCTGACAAACTCCATGGATTCCTCGACGATCGTCAGGTCGGCGCTGAAGTTGGTATCAAACACCTTGTGGAACCCGGCGCGGCGCAGGGCCGTCACCAGTTTCCCGGTCACCGGCGTGCCGGGCCGGAACCCGAAGCCCTCGCCGATCGTGGCCCGGATCGCCGGGGCGGTATGCACCACCACATGGAGATCGGGGTTGGAGAGGGCGTCGAACACGGATTCCGTGGCGTCCTGTTCGGTAAACGCCGCCGTGGGGCAGACATTCACGCATTGCCCGCAATGAATGCAGACCGAATCGATCATGTTGCATTCATGGGCCGGGGCGACGACATTGCGGAACCCGCGGTTCTGGACATTCAGGTTGTGGACGCCTTGCACCTCATCGCACACGCGGATACAGCGTCCGCACAAGATGCATTTATCGGGATTGCGGTGCACGGGCGAGGATGTGTCCACCTCATAATGCTTGCGCTCCCCCTCGAACAGCCGTTCACGTACGCCCAGGTCATAGGCCAGTTTCTGGAGTTCACAGGTGCCATTGCGCACACACGACTGGCAATCCATGGGATGGTTGTCCAGGATCAACTCAACCACATCGCGGCGGAGACGCCGGAGCAGCGAGGACGAGGTTTTGACCTTCATGCCTTCCGTCACCGGGAACGCGCAGGACGCCACGGGATTACGTTGTCCTTCCACCTCGACCACGCACACACGGCAGGCGCCGATGACACTGAGGTCGGGGTGGTAGCACAGGCTGGGCACATCAATATTGATGGACGCGGCCGCCTGGAGAATGGTGGTTTTTTCAGGAACCGTCACCTTGACGCCGTCAATCCACAGCGACACTGTTTTTTCTGATGTCATGTCTATTTCCTCTTCACCGCATCGAACTTGCACGCCTC
>CAYOQM010000019.1:0-3630 GCA_964406065.1 uncultured Verrucomicrobiota bacterium | reverse complement strand
GTCGGCGGCAATCGTGTAGGTCAGGAGCCGGGTGCAGACGCCCGCGGGACAGCGTTTCTCGCGGATATGGGCCTCATATTCCTCGCGGAAGTGCTTGATGGTGCTGAGCACCGGATTGGGCGCTGCCTGCCCCAGCCCGCACAACGAGGTCCGCTTGATCGTATCGCCAAGGCGGAGCAGTTTGTCAATATCCCCTTCCTGCCCCTTGCCGGACACGACGCGTTGCAGGATCTCCAGCATACGCTTCGTTCCTTCCCGGCAGGGCGTACACTTGCCGCAGGACTCATCCTGGGTGAAATCCAGGAAGAATCGCGCCACATCGACCATGCAGGAATCCTCGTCGATGACGATCATTCCGCCGCTGCCAATCATCGATCCTGCCGCCGTAAGCGATTCGTAGTCCACCGGGGTATCCAGACAGGACTCCGGGAGGCATCCTCCCGCCGGACCCCCGGTTTGAACCGCCTTGAACTTCTTGTTGTCGCGGATGCCACCGCCGACCCCGTACACGACATCCCGCAGGGAGGTTCCCATGGGAACCTCGACCAGGCCGGTGTTGCACACCTTGCCGGCCAGGGCAAACACCTTTGTCCCCTTGCTCTTCTCGGTGCCGATGGAAGCAAACCAGTCTGGACCGTCCATAATGACAACCGGAATATTGGCGAAGGTTTCGACATTATTGATCACGGTCGGCTTGCCCCACAATCCGCTTGCCGCCGGGTAGGGAGGGCGCGGACGCGGCGTCCCCCGTTCCCCCTCGATGGAACGGATCAGCGCCGTTTCCTCCCCGCACACGAACGCGCCGGCGCCGAGTCGGATTTCAATATCGAAATCCCAATCGGTTCCAAAGATTTTCTTCCCGAGGAATCCGGCCTGGCGTGCGGCCCCGATGGCGATTTCAAGCCGTTTGATGGCCAACGGGTACTCCGCCCGGATATATACATAGCCCTGTCTGGCGCCGATGGCATAACCGCCTATGATCATCCCCTCCACGACCGTGTGGGGATCACCCTCGATGGTACTGCGATCCATAAACGCACCCGGATCGCCTTCATCCGCATTGCAGATAATGAACTTCTCCTCGCTCTTCTGAGCGGCGGCGAAATTCCACTTGATGCCGGTGGGAAAGCCGCCGCCGCCGCGACCGCGCAGGCCGGACTTGGTGACCGCATTGATCACATCGCGTGGCTCCATTTCGGTGAGAACCTTGACCGCCGCCTGATAACCGCGAACAACGAGGTATTCGTCCAGACTTTCCGGATCAATCACGCCGCAGTTGCGGAGGGTCACGCGCATCTGCTTCCCAAAAAAGGCGACATCCCCGAATACCGGCGAAAACCGATCCGTCAGCCTGGCATCCGCCCACAGTTTTGCCTCCGAGAATTCTGCGCCTGATTGATCCACATGCGGCATTGAGAGGGAGTGGACTGGCACACCTCTTTGGAGATGCGACTCGACAATCTGGTTCGCCTTCTCCGCATTGACGGTGATATATTTGACGGGAGTGGGGTGGTTCCGGTCGAAAACCGTCACGACCGGTTCCATATCGCAGCGCCCCGTGCACCCCACGCGACTGAGCACGACCCCTTTCAGTTCCTTCTGGCGGATCAATTCATCCAACTGCTTGAACACCTCGTTGGCTCCGGCCGCATTCTCACAGGTGGCCGAGCCCACGGTGATACGGGTTGTCGCGCTGAACTTCTGCCGCTGCAGCCGTTGTTCGGCCTGGCTTCGAAGTTCCAGCAACTGCTCCATGGGTTTACTCATCAACATTCCTTTCGATTGCACACTTCTGCCTGTCACCTTTAAACATGCCTACCCGCCGATCTGCCGGCTCCTCACCGCATAGGCCAGCTCCCGTAAACTCGACAGGATACGGGCATCCACAACAGCGACATCATCGGGGACCAGCAGATGCGCGGTCGTCAGGTTCAGCAACCCGCGGACACCCGCCTGGGTGAGTTGATCCGCCACCTGCTGGGCTGCCGCGTGGGGTACTGAAATGAGGCCAATATCAACTTTCCCGGAATGAATCAGGGGGGCCAACTCAGCCATGCCTTGAACCACAAACCGTCCGGCTTTCCTGCCGATCACGGCCTGATTGCTGTCGAAAACGGCAAGGATCTTGAATCCCTGACGGGCAAACTCATCGTGCAACGCCAGGGCACGCCCCAGATTTCCCGCGCCCACCAGGACACAGGCGAGGTCGCGATCCACCCCCAGCGTCCGGGCTAGAACACTCTCGAGCCCGACCACTGAATAGCCCCGCTTGGAGACTCCCCTGAACTCCACATACGTCAGATCCTGGCGCACGGTTGAACTGGTCAAGCCCAGTGCCTCCGCCAGGGTCGCGGAGGAAACCCACTGCACCCCCTCCAGGCGTAACCGTTGAGTATGGGTCAGATATTTCGGCAGTCGTTTGACGACTGCCCCGGGTATGCGCCCCCCTGAAAGTTGATTGGAGTTCATGGATCTGTTCCTCTGCAAAAGAAGACAAATACAGAATCAATCGACGGATGTCAAAAACTTAACGTTAAATATTTAACATTTTATCGCAAGGGGGTGCCTGAGGGGTCAAAGGTGTGGAGTAAGCCGGTGAGCGTCCCTACCCGATCTGCGTCAAACGGCAGAAGGCCTCGAAGCGGTGCTCAATGTCTTGTCGCGTCAGTTGGCGGAGGCGCTCGAGGCTGAAGGCTTCCACGCCGAACGAGGCCGCCACACTGCCATAAGCCATGGCCCGGCGGATCAGGGACTCGCTGACCTCACCCCCCTCGCTCAGTGCGCCCATGAGCCCCCCGGCAAAGGTATCCCCCGCCCCGGTCGGATCAAGCACCGATTCCAGAGGGAAGGCGGGCACCACACAGATTCCCGCAGCGGAAAACAGGATGGCGCCGTGTTCCCCCTTCTTGATGATCACATAACGGGGGCCCCAGCCCAGGATAATCCGGGCCGCTTTGACCAGATTGTGTTCATGGGTCAGCAGGCGCGCCTCGGATTCGTTCAGCGTCAGCAGGTCCACCGCCGCAATCACCTCCATCAGGGGAGCCCGGGCAATATTGATCCACAGATCCATGGTATCGGCGGCCACAAAGCGAACCGCCTTGGCCTGGGAAAGAACGTGGAGTTGCAGTTCGGGGGATATGTTTCCCAGAAACAGGAAAGGCGCCCGGGTGTAAGCCGGCGGCAACTCAGGCATGAACGAGGCCAGCACGTTGAGATCGGTGGAAATCGTCCGGCGATTATTCATGTCCTTCTCATAAACGCCTGCCCACCGGAAGGTTTTCCCTGCGCGCGTCTGGAGGCCCTGGAGATCAATTGCAAAATCCTTGTAGACGGCCATGAACGCCTCGGGGAAATCGGCGCCGACAACCCCCACCATTCCGGTTCTGGCGAAAAACGAGGCCGCCGCACAAGCATAGCTCACCGACCCCCCGAGAATATCCTGTTTCCTGAGCTCGGGAGTCTCAATGGTGTCAATCCCGATCGACCCAACCACAACAAGATTCACTGGCTTCATACTATTCCTGCCCTCCCGAATGGCACCTGTTCCCTGAACTGCACTTGTAATGGTCGACCTCGTATTTCAGGCAGCATTTCAGCCGTCCACACATGCCGCTGATGGCCCCCGGA
>CAYOQM010000018.1:12326-18090 GCA_964406065.1 uncultured Verrucomicrobiota bacterium | reverse complement strand
AGAGGCAGGGAAGAGCTTCCGGGCCAAGCGCATGGTGTCTGAGGGTCGTGCCGAATCGGAATTCGTACAACAGGTTGAACATAAGTTGATGGGTCTACTGCGGAGCTATGACAGAGGAGACGAGACCCTTGAAAGCGTGCTTGAAGTCATCGGCACCTATGATCATCTCATAACTCCTGATCGTGAGAGCGAACTGGACAAATACAGGCGTACGCTGGAAGCAAAGCCATGGAAAACCTGTCCATGCGATATATGTCGCCGCGATGGGATTGATACTGTTATCTTTCGAGGAAATAATCGTAATCGTCGACGGGGCTTTCACAATACCTATGTCTTCTACAGGCTTCTGCAACGAGTTCTGGAAACAGGTGATTCCTCATTTCTTGAACGCGACGTGGATGAAGACAGGAAGCCTGACCCGCAACAACCGGAGTTCAACTTGCTCTGAGGTGTAATGCGCTACGATCTTAACATACGAGAGAGTGTTCGGCAGAAGGTAAAGGTAATGGCTGCCGACATGAGCGGATGGGAATGCAAACCGCGAATTGCCCCAGATGAAGAAGCCCACATTCGTGCCGCTATTCTTCCATTCAATCACACGACAAAGTGCTCGGAGTTTCGAATTGCGGGGGTGGACGGAAGCGGTGATTATCCGAGCTTTTCATATTCTGATTCGTTTGTATACGTCGCCAGTGCGTCTGGAACCATCTATCGGACTGACGGCCTACGGGGTTTAATCGAGGAAGCAAGTCTCCCGGAGCCGACTATCGAGTTTTTGTGGATACCCGAGGACCCGGTTGAGGCTGCAAAACGGTGGTTGCCGTGTCTGTCAGCCCTGGCTGGTCGCCCCGTTCGGGACGTTGTTGACGAGTCGGACTATCGGTGCCTAAAAGATCGTGCCAGCGGCACCGGGCACACGGTTGACCAGCTTGTGATAGATTTAATTCTCCCCCGTGCCTCCGATGCGGCCAACGTCGGAATCCAGCTCCGATCGACTGCCGAACTGGGTACAGCGCTACGCCTAATCCAGCATGAACCATCCTGCCGTTATGTGCTGATGGACACGACGTATACCGTCCCACTTGTTAAGACCCCCAAGCAAAGCCTGTTCTACGAACATCTGAAGCGATTATGCTGCGTCGAAGCTCGCAAGCGGGGAATCCAGTTTTTAACTATTAGCAAGTCACACGGGTTCCCCTCCATGGAGATGATCGAGGTGTTCGCCGCAAATGTCTTGAAGAAAGACAAAGATGAGGTGGCCGAACACTGGTATCTTAGGCTGCCAGTGACGGGCACTGATGCCTGGACATTCTCTCTCGCCCAGGAAAGGCGTATCCCCCCGATCGGCGCTGTGTCATATCTGTTCCGCTTGCACAAGAACACCCCGGTCATGCGCTTGGATATGGACCGGCAAGTGTGGGAGTCGCATTTCAGGGATAATTCAAAGGAAGAAGCGAAGTTATTCGGGGATCTGGATTATACGGGGCACGATCAGCGGGCCTACGGCTACCCATATCCCATCAAGGCGTGCCACGATCGTGCGCGGCTTTCAGAGATGGAACGGACGGCATTGCGTAAGCAAATCATTGATGCGGCTGTCGCGGCAGGGATGAAGCGATCCCGGTTTCGCGATGTGTCGTCGGCAACAGGACACGCATAAACATGAAGACGAAGACACTCGACGACTTGCAGTCGGACCTTGGCAAGCGGTTTGGCGTATTGGCGGAGAGCAACACTTATCAGTTGACCGTCATCGCCAGCAACACCGATGTGGCCGTTGGTGACCTCTTCCTGTTGCCGTGCAAACGAGGTCCTGAGCGGTTCTACGTGTTCCGCACCACGCAATACGCAAATATTATGAACCGGACGCTGGAGATGAACGACGTGGCGCGGAACAAGCTGACCATGCCTGACTCGTTCCTTGCCAAAGATTTGACTGACGAGAACCTTATCGAACTGAAAGGGATCGTCCTGGGTTACGCGGAACGTGAAGACCGCGGCTGGACATTTCATCGGCCAAGGCGGCTTCCCGAGCACTTGACCGACGTTTATCGGGTCAACCCAGGGGATAAGAAAGTCGCGGAAGTAGTCCGCATTCTGATGCAGTCGCAGCTAGGGGAAGATGGCCTGTTCATAGGCAACCTGCTGGCTGGGGAGAGTCCTCTTGAAGGAGTGCCGGTCCAGTTGCCGCCCTACGCGTTGACCCACCACATCGCCATCTTTGGCCGGACCGGCTGCGGCAAGAGCAACCTGATGATGGTTTTTCTGCGCTCTCTAATGGAGCACAACCAACTAGTCGCCACCAGCAAACGCAAAGGTCCTCGTTGCTCAATCTTGGCGATTGACCCTCACGATGAGTTTCAAACATGGCATGCTCGCACGGGAGGTTCTGACGGAATACGTGGAATTGTTAATGGGTATACAGCCAAAGAGCGTTTGGATCTTGCCAATCCATTCTACTACTTGACCGCAAAGGATAATCCCGGAACCGGGCTGGAGCGCAAGGTCAAGCTATCGCGGGCTGACATAACGCCCGATGATCTCGCCAGCGTAACTGAAATGACAGATCAGCAGATCGCCTTGTCAAATGCTTACTACGCAAAGCCTAACATGGGTGACAAGTGGATAACCCCGCTGCTGATGGTGGACAGTGAGAATGCGAAAGAAGATCCGCATATTGGGGCTTTTCATCCTGGCACCATTGATGGGGTTAAGCGCCGGTTGAGTTTCGTACATCGGGGCAACAACCGAATCTTTACCCGCTTCGATCCCACAGGGGGCTACGGATACGACTCCAGCTTGCCTGACATCATCTGTGCCCTGGAATCAGGACGGGTACTTGTCGTAGACACCTCCTTGATGACTGAAATGGAGCAATTCGTCCTGACGACGGTTGTCGCTCGGGTTCTGTTTTCTCTTCGGAAGGCACTCAAGTCCGCCGATAAGGCAACACGGCTTGAAGCGGAAATCCGAGGCGCTCTCGGCAATGATACGACGAACGGCTTGACTGGCATGCAGTGTCTAGCAGACGAGTTGGTGGAACGATTCAAGGCAGGTAGACTGCCATACCTAGACGGCAAGGAATTACAGTCACCAGATAGGCTGCCATATGTAAATGTTGTCATTGAGGAAGCGCCCAGCGTGCTCAATCCCGAGCGGATTCGTTATGGCAGCGTATTTCGCGACATCAGCCGGCAGGGACGTAAGTTCGGCATCGGCTTGACCATCATCAGCCAGCAGGTGACGGCGATTGATGAGGGAATACTGACCCAGATCAATACTGAGCTGACAATGGCGCTCGGAAATGAAGAGGAACGTCGGGCGGCCATTCGGAATGCCTCGGCTGACCTGACTGGATTTGAGAGAGAATTGCAGGTGATGTCTAAGGGTCAGACGATTGTTTCCGCATCTTATCGCGATATCCCGTTGCCATCACAGGCACCTAACTTTGATAAGGTATCTACATGAGCACGAAGGAACCACGTTCTTCCAACGTGCAAGATAGAACAGGAACTAGATATGAGAAGCTCCTTGCTTACTCGCTGGACGCCCTTGGCTATAAAAGAAACACCGAAGCTGAGCGGAACTACCAGCATCCTTCTAAAAAAGAAGAAATTATTATATCGGGATCTTACGTTCAACCCGATATAGTAGTTCGGTCCGGTGAAACGGTGTCGCATATCATCTACTCGACGCACTGGAGTGAGACCCGATCATCAAAAAAGAAGTTCTGGAGAACATGGGAAGAACAAGCGCAGCAACGGGTAGTTCTGGGTAATGAATTTGTAGCGGTGAATTGTGTGTTCGAAGCGCTTCCCCCCGATAGCTGCCCCACAATCTGCACTTCCGTCGATGATTTGCCAGTGGATGGAACGCGACCTGGTTGCCAGCCGATTCAGATTGAAGGCTGGGATGCCGGCATTGGCTGGGCCCTCGTGGAGTCGTTTGATATAACGATTCTATTCCCCAAAGGCTATGGGCCCATTAAGCAGATCTCTGGCTTTGCCGTCGGTTATCACGACGCAGAGACCACTAAATTGCTTCAACAGGCGCTGTCCGCACATCCAAAGGCTTATTTCAATACACAGTGGGAGATTATACGCAAAGTCAAATCAGGGGCTCCATGTGTGCCACGAGGTATTCCCGACATTGCTACTCGGTATCGAATCGGACTGCTTCAACTGTATCTTCTTGTGCGGATAGTAGAGCTTAAGTCTGAGAAGAGCCTGCCCATCCCTAAATTGGTGAAAGCCTTAATTAAAATCGCTTCCTCTGAGATAGAGTTATCCGTTCTCCACAAAAGGGAACCCTTTGACGTTTTTTCAAAAGATGAGCTTAGTGATATTATTGATTGTTTAACAGGAGTCTATGTGCGAAAAGGCGAAAAGCCAGAGACTTTCTGCACGATTCGCACATTTTCTTGCGGGAAGGGAAAGCATAAGAAAGAGCTCAAGAAAATAACCTTCAATAGCGATTTCAAGATATGCATCGCCGATCTTGAGAGCCGAGTTACGGACAGCATTTTCTGCAAGGCAATCACATCTGCTTTCGCCCGTTTCGATAGGGCATTTGGGGTCGCCGAAACTATTCGAGACATCGCGAATCCAGTCCACGTAGAAAATAAAGTAGCGTTTGTTGAAACGCATCTTCTGCCTCATGTCCATGATTCGAAGTGTCTAGGAGATGCGTTATATAAGTTGAGCAATACAACCGACAGCGAACGGATAAAAATATCAGCTGATGTGCAAAACTGGCACTTTGAAATCCTTCTCTGCCTGTGCGGACTGAACAGCTCGGAGGATATTCAAACACGTTTCAAGGAGCGTTTTGAAGAGTCAGGTCATCGGCTCAGGCCCCACGCGCCATACGGTGACCACGCCAAGGTCGTCGCGTTCCTTCTCCAAGGAAGAGACGTCTGCGAACGATGGTCCGAAAAGGGCAAGAAACGTTCGCTAGGACACGATGAGTTCCGCATATTAACCTTGCAGACGGTAGCTAGGTGCGTAGCCGATGCTCTCAAGGCACGCGGGAACCAACACAAAGGCATCGCCGCTGCAGAGGCCGCAATACTTTATCTTCAGAACAAGTCCATGCGAATCATTAGTTCAGATCTAAACGGTTTCTATATCATGATTGACCACTACCTTGGGGACATCTGCCACCTTCAGTTCCTCGATGACGAGGAGCAGGATGAATGCGCAGCGGACGCCTTGAGTGCGCGTGTTTGCCCGAGTTGGCAGACGGACATGGTTAAAGCTATTTGGGGGAGCTCGCCGCTTGAGACGTGGGTAGAAGGTGTCTCAAAGGGCGGGAAGTGGCTCATCAAGGTCCAGTCGTCACAGGACGGTCACGAGGCTGATAAGACGAAGGAGGTCGCCGGCCGTTGTCGTGCCATGCATTTGGCGTGGAACCCCGGCAGTAATCCTAGAGAGCGTAGTGATTGGTCCTTTTCTCGCCGCGCAATGCCAAAGGCAGCTCTCGTCCTTGACGGAGATTGGGATCGAACTCAGAGGAAGAACCTGTACGAGGCTGGGTGGGATTGGGTCGGCGAAGTGTCCGCCCTTGATGAGCTTCGGAGTTTGATCAAAGGGAAAAACTCAAGATGATTGAGCAGCCCTCACTCAATCGAGCTCTGGCCGCTCTGGGGCGTAGCCCGAACAACGGCCAGCAACAGGCGGCGTTGTCGCCGAAGAGCACTCCGCTTTTTGTTGTCGCAGGACCGGGGACAGGGAAGACTGCCTGCCTGACGATGCGGATTCTGAAG
>CAYOQM010000018.1:2121-12316 GCA_964406065.1 uncultured Verrucomicrobiota bacterium | reverse complement strand
TGGACGGTGTGCCGCCGAGAGGAGTCCTGGCGACCACTTTCACTAAGAAGGTAGCGGCCGAGTTGCGCTCCAGGATACTGACTTGGAGTTATGCGGTAATAGAGTATCTACAGAATAAGGAAAAACTCAGCAAGATCCAGAAAATGTGGCTTGATCGGGTAGACATTAACCAAGTCAGGACGGGAACCATAGATAGTATTTGCGAGGAACTCTTGCGCGACTATCGGGATCCTGGGTCAGATCCCCCAGTGCTTGCGGACGAGTTCGTAGCGGAAACGCTGCTCCGACAGGAAGGACTATTCGCCAACGGGAAGCGGAGAGATCAGGACTTAAGTCTTTCGAGGATCTTGGCGGCTCTGGATTGCAAGTTGCGCAAAGATGGCGAACCTTATGGCAATTTCAGGGTCTCCGACAAACTCCGACTTGTCCGCACCATGTGGGATCGGCGCTTCCACGACCAGATAGACTGGCCAAGGTTCGTGACTGGTGGGACCACCCCGGACGACCGACGTGCCAGGAAGAAACAGCACATCGTGATGCGCGACTATTCACAGGAACTTCAAACCAGGATGATGGTAGACTTTGCCCAGCTTGAGCAAGCCGTACTCGACCGCCTTCGGGAGGGCGGGCTCAAGGAGTTCTCGGACGAGTTGAAAGTGATCCTGGTAGATGAATATCAGGATTCCAACCTTCTTCAGGAGTCGATCTATTTCGAGCTGGCTGCGCGTTGCGGGGGCGCCCTGACAGTAGTCGGAGATGATGATCAGAGTCTCTATCGATTCCGCGGAGCAACAATCGATCTGTTTAGCGACTTTGAAATGCGCTACGTGAAGGCTTTTGAGGTCAAGCCCAAAAAGGTTTTCCTGAACGAGAACTACCGGTCCACGCAGCCGATCATCGACTTCGTGAACGACTATGCATTGCTCGACGCAGGTTATCAAGCTGTTCGCGTTGCCGGAAAGCCTCCCCTGGTCAATCCTAAGGCTAAAGGAAATCCTGCTCCGATTCTCGGCATGTTCCGCAACACTCTGGCCGAACTGGCAGATGACTTGGCAACGTTCATCCGTCGGGTTGCGGGGACCGGTTACAAGTTGCCGTCAGGCGATGTGGTAGCAGTCGACAAGGCGAAGAATGGAGACGTCGGCGACATTGCGCTGCTATGCAGCTCACCCAAAGAGTATGGTGCAGAGAATTTCGGACAACCGGCAAAGCAGCGTCTACCGCTGCTTCTTAAGGACGGGCTGCTGTTGGGCACTCCGTCAATCAAGACATTCAACCCTAGGGGGCAGGATTTCGCAAGCATCCCATCGGTGCGCAGACTCGGCGGACTGTTGCTTTGCTGCTTGGACCGTAACGGGTATGCCGAGGAGGTGGTGACCAAGGCCCTTGGGCAGGAAGTCCGAACCGAGTTCCAAGCTTGGGCAACAGAGGCAGAAGCATGGCTAAAGACTAAAAGCACCCCCAAGGACTTAGTGGACTTCGTCGACAACTGGTCAAACCGTAATCCCGGCCGGCCGGGGTACATCTGGCCCAAATCCACACCCGCCATCGACCTGCTCTATGCACTCGTCCACTGGATGCCAGAGCTTCATGACGACCCTGAGGGACAGATTTACCTGGAGGTTTTTACGAGACAGCTTGCCGCCTGTGAACAGGTTAGCGGATTCAAAGCACGGGTGAAGTGCGATCCTTCCGACAAGGCGCTTTCGGATCGCTCGGCAGGTCATCTGCTGCAGTACTTCCTTGGACCGATCGCCTCAGGCTCGGTGTCGGTCGACGAGGAATTGATCGAGAGCTTTCCTCGGGATCGCTTGAGTGTGCTGTCAATCCACCAATCGAAAGGGCTGGAGTTCCCTCTTGTAATCGTCGATGTGGGCAGTGATTTTGAGGCATCGGAGAGATTCCCAAAGGGGCACTATGCTAACTCGTTCAAACGCTTTCCCAGAGGCCCATCGACACCACACCTCTTGGAGGATTTAATGAGGGTTTCTAGTCCGCTCAAGAGTCCTGCGCGTAGCGGGCAAGACAGGGCGTTTGATGATCTCTATCGGCACTTCTTCGTGGCGTTCAGTCGGCCGCAAGATGTACTGCTCCTGGTCGGGCTTACGGATAGCCTGCCTCCTGGCGGGCAGATACAGAACGTTGCAATGGGCTATGACCGAAACGGAGTCTGCCGGTGGGCGAAAAGTAGGCCTTTCCTGGAGATATGAACATGCTGTCTGTACGCCCCCCTGTGACAACACTTCCGTCGTATAGCCTGACCGGCGACCTGCTAGGCTTTCTTCGCTGCGGGCTTCAATACCGTTACACTGGTTTGGGCAACCTGCCGTCACCCCATCCGGTCCAGCTTTGGTTCGGTCAGTTCATCCATGCTGTGCTGGAAGAGGCGTATCGATCCGTGAATGCCGGGTCAAGAAAGATGCCGCCGTGGGAAAAGTCACAATTGGACGACATCTTTGACCGGATAGACAGGCGCCTTGCGGCAAGTGCAATCGTCTGCTGGGACGATGACTCTGCGGAATTGGGAAGAAGACGTGCCACAGCGGCCGTCAACGAACTCGGGCCGATCCTCTTCCCCCTCATCAACCAGGCGGAGGTGCGCGTGCGTGGTGCGCGTAGGCTTCCTCCGCCGGTCGCTGGGGTGCCCAAGAGAGAGATCGAACGTTATGAGATGCAGGGGGTAATCGACGTAGTCACCCAAGTTGAGCTGTTCTCCCCCCGCCTTAGAGGCAACGAACTGCTAGAGCTCATTGTGGAACAGCTCCCGGACGACCCGCCCGACGAGTTTGAGGTGATTGTTGACTACAAGGGCACATCTCGGCCCTCACCCTCTCCTAAGGGCAGCTTTGGGTTGTGGGAGAGTTACGAATGGCAGGTTCATACATATGCCTACCTTCGGTCCTTGTTAACAACCAAGCCAATCATCGCCGGAGTGCTGGTCTACCTGAATGAACTCGTGCCGACCGCCGCGGACTTCCGCGAATTGCAGAGGGCTTTACGGAAAGGCGATGCAGCGGACGTACTGCCAGAGCCAGGAAGCGAGGACGAGCGCATTCTCAAGACCTGGAGGCAGGCAGCTAAGGGTGACGACCCGCCAGCCTTGTCATTAAACTACAGGCTCAAGCGAGCCATCCGTGTGGTACCGATCACTGATAAGTCGATCGACAATTCACTCGACGCTTTCGACAAGGTGGTGGGACGAATTGAGAAGTGCTTGGCTGATGAAGCCAAGACGGGACGCGTGATTGGATCTTGGGAGAGGAACGCCTCGGACGACCAGACGTGCGAGGCCTGTTTCTCACGAACTTACTGTCCCGATTTCCGGAAACAGACGAGCCCGAGGCTTCCAGGCTATCGTGTATGACGGTGTGTCGTAGTTGTCGATCAGAAATGAGAACGGCTTGTCCTATCAGCACACTGCCCCGTTCAAGCGAGGCCTTCCCTGAGCACCATTCCTCGCCGCCGGCCGAACGGGGTGGATCGCGACGCTTCCGCCAGGTTGCTAAGCGCCAACAGCAATCGGTCCGTTGTTGCCGGGTCGTCATGTGATTCTGTGTCTATCCAAGACTTTCCATCGGCAGCCAGCTTTACATAGGACGATGAATCAACAGAGTCCACACCCAGGTCGAAGAGGCGCTGCGTAGTCTCTGGTTTGCCCATGCCAAACACGTGGAGCGGTCGGTCGCCAATTCGTTCTAACACCCCCACCACGACGGATTCGATGAGATCCCGGTCACGTGCCCGGGGGACAAGCCCGCCTATGGCGAATCCGTCAAACGCCTGGCCGGCTAATTCGCCCGCGACCTTCAGGTAATCGTCTGCCTCTAGACCCTGGATACAGGCAAAAAGGCGCATTTCTTTTCGGCGCCGATTCTCAAGCGCCCAGACAGCGTTGGCACAGGTCAGGCGCATCCTACGATCCGCTTCATACCGATCTGTGTCGGGTGGGATCGGGAAGTCGAGCGTGAAGCCGACGTCAGCATGCTGCTCCTGGAAATCAAGCACACGCATGGGTGTGAGTTCGTCAATCTTGTCGCCGTCTGGCAAACGGAGTATACCCAGGCCATGCTCTTCCGTTATTTCCGATCCTTGGAAGAGCGCCGCGAAACCGCCCGAGTCGATCAGGATGGGTATCCTCGGTTTCTTATTCATAGCCTGAGCATAATGGAAGCTGACCATGATGGCTTGTGCTAAACGCGGCAGGTATGGCTGGATCAACGCATCTAAAGGGTAGGTATCGCCGTATGTCGTAACAGGGATGTAGGCCGGATAATCGATTACGCCGCTGGCCGTCTCCAGGCGACGCTTAGGCCGCTCTGGAAAGTCAAAGAGAAACTCGTTCATGGTTCGCTCCAAAGGGTGTAAAGGTCCAAAGTGCCCGGTATGGCGGCTTTGTATGCGAGTTCGGTCCCATGGTCGTGCTTGCAGATTCGACAATGCCGCTTCACGGCCATGATGTGCTTGCAGACGTGGCCCTTGGCGAAATCGCCGCAGTCGCAGTACCAACTCGACTCCTCGGGCCGGACTCGATGCGGCTCCAGTCCACCCGTTACGATGTAGTCGCCGGTCTCGTCCGTCGAGACCAGTAACTCCATGGCACGGCGCATGCGATAGGGATCGTGTCGCTCGGTTACTTGTGCAGTCTCGGGAGCATCGCACCCTATGACAGGCGCATCCTTTTCAGTCGATGGGATGGGAGAAGACGCGACGGTCTGCGCATCAACCAACCACTCGATGGCGCGCTTTCTAGATAGTCCTGGCACGCCATCCAAGTCTTTAAGAGTTGCTGAAGCAAGGGCTCCGATGTTCGGGAATCCAAGATCTTTCAGCTTCTTTGCCCACTTGGCGCCAATTCCCTCTACCAGGGTTAAGGTGGCGGCGTCTGCGGGCAGCCCGCTGGACACCATATGGCGAAGCAGTTCAAGACGCCGTGTCGCTTCAGGCTTTGGCGGTGGTTCATCAGTTACCGGAGTATTCTTCGCCGCACAAACGTGCTTGCTGATGGCTGCCGCCGCCAACAGTAACCGAGCGCAAGTCTCCCTCAGCCGGACGACTTCGAAGGGATAGACCCCGTATGTCTTGGCTATGTCATCGTCTTTTGCATTCGTGCAGGTGTTCAGTAGCAGGGCAGCGATTTTCAATGAAGACAGAACCCGTTTGCCGGTGGGGCAAGAGAAATTACTGCGTAGATCACCGAGGACGGGAACTACACGTGATGGCGAGCCATTGAGCTGGGTGGCCAAGGTTGGAAGCTCTTCGAAATCGACAGGGATGACGGGTTCCCAGTCGGGGGTGAGCCCGAGGGCGAAGATCGCATCGAAATGTGTGAAATCAGGCACGCTCTCAAAGAGCGTCCGCATCATCAGCACCGTGGCAGGATGCAGTAGGTGTCGGGTGGCGATCCGACCAAGTGCTGTGGCGGACAGGCGTATCCGGCCGTAGTCTTCTTCGTCTTCCGATTGCTCGGATCGGATCATACCCGCCTGCGTCATCTCCGCGATTGCCTGGGCGACGGGAAGCGGCTTTCGCTGGGCCGCAGCGAGGGTACCTGCCATGGCACGCTTGAGCTGAGCTTCCGATCTGCACAGTCCAGATCCCACTTCCGCGATAACCTGCTCCGCCAAGGCTGCGGGATGATCCAGGCTGGATACAACCCTTTCAAACCGGCCCGCCGGATAACGGTCAGCATGGCGATCCCAGGAAGGGGCGAATAGGACTGCTTCGCCAGTAGGGTCAAGACCAGGGCGGCCCGCCCGGCCCGCCCGCTGCCACACTGTATTAACTGACAGCGGGGTGAACTGCGATCCATCGAAAACCTGGGTATCGTAAAGGACTACCTGCCTGACAGGCATATTCAAACCCATCTCCAGCGTGCCTGTGGCTATCAACGCATCAATCTCGGACGCCCTGAAGGTACTCTCAACACTGCGGCGAACCTTGTGCGTGAGCCCGGCATGATGGTATCCAGCCCGAATGCCTTGGTCCCTCAGGTACCCGGCCAACACCTCGCTGCGGCGCCGGCTCTGCACGAAGACGAGGCTGCGCCCCCCGGCCGCCCGGGTTTGGGCTACTTCCTGCGCAAGGAGTCCGGGTTTCTCATCCGCTTTGCGGTATCGGGCAATACGCCAGGTCAAAGGTACGGCACGCCAGGTGGACTCATACTCGATGCCGTCGAGCCAATCAGCGATCTCCTCACGGTTTCCGAGTGTAGCGGACAGGCAGAGGAACCTGCAGAATGGATTAAGACGGCGGAAACGGCAGATGGCGCCTTCCAACCGTGCTCCTCGTTGCCGTTCTCCAAGCAGATGCACCTCATCCACCACGATCAGGTCGGTTTGTGGTAGCCAGTGCCAATGGGCACGCCATGCCCGCGTACAGGCATCCAGCCGTTCGGGGGTCATGATCAGCACCCGGGCATCGGCAAAGGACACGGGGTAGTCCTTGCCGCCCTTGCCGTAGTCTCCAGTGAAGATGCCGACAGAATGCGGGGAAAACTCCTGCTGCCAGGCCGGCAGGATCTCGTCCGCCAACGCCCGCAGGGGGGTTAGATAGACAGCCCTGAAACCACGTCGGAGCACACCGTGAATGGCGCGGCGGGCAAGCCATGTTTTTCCGCTGCCAGTCGGGAGCTGAAGCACGCAGCTGAATGCCGAGTCCAGCATGCGGGACTCGATCACGAACCGCTGGGCAGGATTTAGCGTGGAAGACACATCAATCATGGTTACATCATGATGATGCTGTTTAGCCTTGAGATCAATTTAAAATACGGCTAATGTACTTGCTGGGTGAAATAAGTCAACTTTCTGTGCTGCAAGTGGTACCTTCTTGAAGTCATCAAGCACCGATGAAGGCGGCATTCGGCACGGCGGGAGCATGAGCCATGGAGCTAGAACAACTGCCGGTGATGACGGTAAATCTACGCTATCTGCTCTGGAGACATGAGCATGACCACACCAAATGGGCGGACGTGCTGAAAAAAGCTATCGGGCCCGACGACACGCGATGCCGGGCGCTAATCGCGGGCAGTTCTCCAAGCGTTCCGGAGACGCGGTTGATCTGCGAGCGGTTCGGCGCTGAAAAGGATACCTTCGTCGCTGCCAGTCTAATTGATTTTGGAGTGAACGACATGGTGAAGAAGAATGTCGTGTACCTGATGAATGGGCTTCCGCAAGGCTCGCAAAAAGAGCTGGCGGCGCTGCTCAAGGTGAGGAAGGAAACGGTGTCCCGCTGGGCTACAGGCAGGTTGCCCCCGGCTCAGCGTCATCGTAGAAGCATCTTGCGCTTTGCCGGGTTGCCAGAGACACTCTCAATGGAGCGCGTCCCGCTGTTCCTGTCCATCGAACCTGTGGGAGCTTTCCAGCAGAGGGCTTGGCTTCGTCAAAAGCTTGAAGCCATTCGACATGAAGAGTTGGGTCGGCTTTTCCCTGCCCTTGATAAGCTGCTGCAGACAACATGAATAAAATTGATCTAGGAATAGCGGGGGAGCCGATTGGCGCCGATACGCCACGGTGGGACGAGCTGGGGCTTCCGCCAAAGTGGTTCAATATCGTGAATGCGATCACGCCTGGATCGCGCCCCCATGATATCCAAGTGAAGGCCATCCGGGATTGCCGTCTGCTTCATTCACGTCGTAACCTTGTGGTGTCTGGGCCAACGAACTCGGGCAAGTCCTTGCTGGGCTACCTTGCTGTTCTTTCTGGTTTGGCAGAAGGACGGCGTGCCCTCCTGATCGAACCATTCAAGGCCCTGGCACAAGAGAAGCACGACGAGCTAATTGGACTGTTACCCCGCCTTGAGAAGGATTTTGGTAGTGCCCCGAGCGTTGAGATCACCACCGGTGACTACCGGGTTGACGGCGAAACCATGATGACACCTCCGCCCAAGGCTGGTGAAATCGTGATCGCCACCCCGGAACGAGTGGACGCAATCATGCGGAATCCCGACTTCGACGGCTGGGTTAGTTCGTTCGGGGTAGTCTGTGTCGATGAAGCCCATCTTCTGGCCGATGGGAGACGAGGGCCGTCCCTGGAATGCGTTATGACTCGCTTCCTATGCGAGAAAGCGCCACCACGGTTTATCCTGTTGTCGGCCACGGTTGGGGATTGCCGCGCAGTTCAGGCATGGTTGGAACCGTGTGACATCGTGCATTCTAACATCCGCCGGCCTCCCCTTCGGCAGGAGATTATAAAGGTTGGCGAGGACGAAAAGGCGGACGACATCGTTGTTGCTGCGCTTGACGGCATTCTGGCTGAGGACGGGGCATCGGTCCTGGTATTCGTGTATCGTACCGGCGACACGTCACGTCTGGCGGCTCAAGTCTGTGAGCGACTGGAACCCCGATTTGGGCAAGGACTAGCGGCGGCCTACCATTCCAAGATGCCGGCCGCCATTAAGGCTGAAGTGCGGGCAGCTTATGAAAGCGGGAAGACCCGCTGCCTGGTGAGTACCACGGCATTGGGCGCCGGGGTCAACCTGCCGGCTACGCATGTCATTGTGCGGGATCTAACGTTCGGCAAGGAAGGCCCTCTGCCCGTCCGGGACTTGGTCCAAATGATGGGACGGGCTGGCCGAGGAGCCCGCACTGGAATTGCTGCGGCCGTGCTAAAACCACATGATGCCTGGAGCGAAGAAGATCTCATACGGCAGATCAAGACACCCGACATCCCAGACATGCGGTCAGCGTTGCTGACAGGGACCGGTGGTCGTGAGGGAAAACGAGGGGACGAGCAGGCAGCGCCGGCGGCCAAGATGGTGCTCGGTCAACTACTAAGGCGAGAACGACAGTCGGTTGACGAGATCCGGGCGTTTTTCCAGCGCTCCTTCGGTGGTCGGGAAATCGCTGACCAAGTTGACGGGGCTATCCGCTGGCTGTCGAGCGGGGTGCGCATTTTGGCGTTTCAGGATGAGGGCGGGATCGGCGCCACTACCCTTGGTCATGCAGTCGGACGGACCGGACTATTGCTGGAGGTTGGCACTGGTTTCGGCACCTTGATCAGGGACTTACTGTCTTGCGACCAGGCAGACGCCCTGCTCTCAGCCTGGAAGCCACTAGACACGTTGCTTGTGTTGGAGCTTGTGAGCCCACGCGAACGGTCAATCAAGCGATTCTCTAGCGACCTGGCGGAACGGATAGACGACTGGGTTGAACGTAGTCCAAACAAGCCGGCAATTTTTGCCGAGTGGATTCGTGGGTCAGCAGAGATATCGAAGGCTGAACAGGTGCTGGGGTCTCTGGGCATCAAACTGGATAGCAAACGCAAGGCCGATGAAGGCGCCCGTCAATACGGCTACATGGCGACGCTGCGTGCCATCGTACTCAGCCAACTTGGGGATGGGCTTCGCGCCGAGGACGTCGGGCGACGCTGGGAAATCACAGGCCTGGACGGAGTTGAAGAGCGTTGGCGTGATCATCTGCTATGGCAGCTTGCCGGTATAGCCGAGATCCTGGACATACGGTGCTTCTTCTATCACCTAAAGCAGGAATGTGCCGCGGATGACGACCGAATAGCACGGGTCAAAAACTGCTTCCATGCTATGCGGCGGGGTGTATTCGAACTCATGGGCAACCTGCGATTTTGTTCACCGCTGGGCCCGTTCTTTCGCGACTTAGAAGACGCCAAAGCGGGTGTAGGTGTTCGGACCAAGGAGAAGCTAGAGGCACTCGGATTGGTAAACATGGTGGAGATCCAGAAGAAGTCCGATGCCGAACTCATCCGAGCAGGCGTGCAGAAACGAATCATTGCAAAACTAAGGGCTTACATTGCCCGACGAAATCTGTAAACTGTAGGAAGTTATAAAGTAAATAGTTAAAAAGGTAATTATAAATGATATTATTTCCTGTCACAAATAAGATTGATATTTCACGGCACGCACACACGCTTTTTGATGTTATTAAGTTGGGCACGATGGTTCACAAGAGCATCGGATGGCCTGGTGGTAATGGTGAGTTTAACGTTTACTGGAATGCTAAACAACATTTCTGGGCGCTTTTCGAAACACCACCAGTTTTGGATATCATTAACAGGTACTGGATCACTTTTGGGGTGGATGACCCAAAGTCGAAAGGCATTCTGCCGATAACAGTAGAGGTCAATCCGCCTTTGGAAGGTGTCAATAGGCAGTGTGCGGGATTTTTTGCCGAAGACGAGGGTGGTGGGGTTTACTACTGCCATACAGGCAAAGTCGGTGGAGGACG
>CAYOQM010000018.1:0-2111 GCA_964406065.1 uncultured Verrucomicrobiota bacterium | reverse complement strand
CTTTTATCGAGGTGATTTTCATGAAGTAAGGTGGTCGGATGGGAAAACTACTCAGGGAATTGCTATCGGTCGTTTGAACGATCCAAACCTTCCGGCATTGCTTGCAGCTTTTGTCCGAGAAGTCGATGCATTCAAGACAATCGCCGTTACCAAGACGGCAGAAGTGAAGTCGAGATCAATACTCTCTGACCGATTCAGGCCTGAGTTTTCTGGAAAGAAGGCACACTCATGCATGCGAAGGTCAGTGGATGCTTCCTGCTATCACGGAGTTGTCGTCAATACGCTGGCAAATGCATTGCAGACTAAGGACAAGCATGTAGGCAACGATCAGAATCGCGATCTATATATCCTGAATCAAACCAAGACTAACATGACCCACCTATTCGAGGCTAAAACGGACCTGAATACAAGCAGCGTCTATCAAGCGGTTGGGCAACTAATGCTTAATGGTGCGACACAGGACACCATGCCTGTCCTGGTAGCCGTGTTACCGGGATCACCGGCTATCAGAACCGCTGCTATTCTCCATCGCCTGGGTATCCGTATACTTACGTATAGTTTGATCGGGGATCGGGCAACATTCTGCGACCTGGACCGGATACTGTGAATTGAAAAATAGCTTATTCTTTGGGTAAACGACCGACGTTGTTATATCGAAGGAGACTGTATGAGTAAAAAGCAGGAGCAAAAGATCACTGTCAGGCCAGACACGTTGAACAACTTGGTCAGCAGTGTCGAGAAGGGAGATTTCCGTGTTCCGCAGTTCCAACGGGAGTTCGTATGGAGCACGAGCAAGACAATGGAGCTTTTTGACAGCATCTACAGAGAATACCCCATCGGATCTTTCTTCTTGTGGAAGGCGGGCAAAGAACACAACAAGCTTTTCCGACACACGGTCGGACTGGATATCCCTGCCGTCGGTGAACACGACGACATATCGTTCATCCTCGATGGGCAGCAGCGTATAACATCTCTATACGTCACGCTAAAAGGTTTAACCGTTAACGGTGTCGATTACAGTCGAATTGTTTTTGATCTGAAAGAAGAACGGTTCACAAACCGGTCTCCGGACAATTCGAGGTATGTAACGGTCAGGGACATCTGGGGTCCGACAGCTCTGAAGCTTGGACGACAGATTCCCGAGGAGTATGTGAGTGTCTATGACCGCTGCTTTGAAGTTCTTCGAACCTATCCTGTATCGATCGTCGAAGTGAAGGACAAGGATCTGTCGGCGGTCTGCAAAATATTTCAGCGGATTAACCAGAGCGGAAAACGATTGGATCGGTTCGATCTAATTGCGGCGATGACATTCTCCCCAGATTTCGATGTTAGGGAGCGGTTCAAGACTGACATTTTAGCGCCACTGAATGCAAAGCACTTTGGCGACATATCACCCGTTATCGTCACACAACTACTTGCCCTCCTTAAAGATGGACAATGCACTGAGCGCCACGAGTTCGGCCTAACGACGACTGATATCAAGACGCGATGGGCCACGGTTGTCGACGCGGTTCTGTTGGCAGCCGACACGCTTCGAAAAGTCGTGGGAGTTAAGAAAGCCGGGTATTTGCCATACGACAGCATCATAACGCTTTTGTCCTATTACTTTGCCAGAAGCGGTGAGCGGTCCTTGCCGGCTGCGCACATGCAGTGGGTCATGCAGTGGTTCTGGCGTTCAAGTTTTGGGCTCAGGTATGGTGCAGGCGGGGCCACTCGCACCGGACAGGACAAGCTCCTTTTCGACCAACTCATAGCTACACAGCTCCCAAACATCGCCATTCCACTGCAGCTCGCTATGGGCGATTTGATTAAGGTGCGGATGACACAAACGGGTTCAGCGCTCCGCAATGCCTTTCTCTGCCTGCTTGCTGTGCGGGAGCCACGGAATCTCGTTAACAACGCGAAGCTCGATCTTATCAACGGAGGCATATCGGATTTCACGGATGCAGAAAAGCACCACCTTTTCCCGCAAGCATACCTCCGTGATCATGGCCCGGCCGGGGCGGATGTTCACTCCTTGCCCAACTTCTGCTTCTTGCCGGCAGATCTTAACAAGCGCATTTCGGCCAGCGATCCTGCGACGTATATTTCCGAGTTGCAACGAGAAAACG
>CAYOQM010000017.1:9240-19845 GCA_964406065.1 uncultured Verrucomicrobiota bacterium | reverse complement strand
GGAAGCCCTGACCCTTGCGTTGCTGGAGTTTGGCCCACCCAAAAAGCGGGACAGCTCGGGCCACTTCATGCGGTTGGGGCAGGGTGGGGTTGGGGTTGTGGTAGTCCCAGAGCCGCAGCAGGGGAAGCACGGCGGGGTCGAACGCGCCACGGGTTGCCCAGTGATACCAGTCGCAGAGGGCGAACAGGCTTTCCGCTTCGGGATCCAGGTCGACCCAGTCATGTCCGGCTGCCCGGTTGATCCGGTCGATGAGACTTCCGGGGATGAAGCGGGAATAGCGCTGCTCGAAGCCGGTTACCCACTCCTGCACCCTCGTCTTGAAGGCCTCGGCGGCGGCATGCGACGCGGTTTGGAATTGAACCTGGCAGGTCGTTCCCATCGCGATGAAGTCCGCGCGTGTATAGTCGCTTGTGGTCATGGCCTCAGAGGTTCCAGCGCGCCCCCAGGATTATGAGGGTGCCGGAGGTGTACATCCCGGGGTCGGTCTTGCCATCCGTGCCCTCCTGCTGGTACCGGTCAACCCCGGCGCTCAAGGTCAGGCGCGAGTTCGGCATCCAGATGAACTCCAGACCGACCGAGATGGCGTCGAAGGCTGAAACCCGGTAGTCGGAGCTGTAGAATTCAGGGTTACCGGTAAACCGAACATCGTAGAAGTCGGCGGCTGTCTGGGTGTAGTAGCGCACCGAGGGGCTGACGATAAAGGCATTGCCCAGCTTCTGGAACCAGGCAAGCGAGAGGGTTTCGGAGGTGATGCCGAAGCTGTCGCCGTAGTGTCGTAAACCCACCTCGATTCCGGCATCGAGCGGGGTGATGAACTGGTTCAAGCCAAGGTAGAGGACCTGTTTGGTCTTGCTGTCGGGCCGCTTCTCGTAGATCAGGGTGCCGTTGACTTCAGCCAGTTTATAGGGATCGCTGATGAACCCGCTCACCTCGCCGAGGGTGAGGTTGGCAGTCAGAAGCGTGGTGGGGGTCAGAACCTGGGTCACGCCGACCATTCCCTCAACGGTATCCTTGCTGCCTCCGGCGGTCGCATTGGCGGGGTTGATGGTGTCGTGGGTGAGGGCGCCTCCGTAGAGCAGCGTGGTGTTTTTCCTGTTCAGGTCCAGCGCGTCCTGCAGGCTGATGCCTGTGGATCGGTAATCCGATTCCTGGCTTAACGAGAATTGCGCGGAGGGGGTGTGGTCTCCGAAACGCTTGGAGAGACCGAGATTGAAGGCCCAACGCTGGTCGCTGAAATCAGCCATGGGAATGTCGGAACCTGAGGGAGCGGCTGATTGACCGGTTGCCGGCGCGGATGATGAGCTTGCTGAACCCGAACTCCCACCTGATGTGGCGGGGGCGGCGGCAGCCGGGGGAGTGGTAGTGGCGACGGGGGTGGCGCCGGATACGGCGGCCAGGATTGGGGCCGAGGCGGGGATGGAGAGGCCTTTGCTTTTCAGAAGGATGCCACCCTCCACCTCATGGTCATCGTCCTCGTGTCTCGGGGAGGGGAGGGGCGCAGGGGAACTCACGGTCGATGAGACGGGGGCGGTCGGCGCACGGGCATAGGTCACTGCTGCCGGGGCACGGCGTACAGGCGGGGCACCCACCGGAGTGGCGCCTGTGATGGAGTTGTAGACGCCGTCGAGCGTGATCGTCCAGCCGTTCTCCGCCTCATGCCTCGTCATGACCGTAGGCGCGAGTACTCGGATCCGGTTGTCGTCTTCCTGATAATACATGAACTTGGTGTCGATGTACTCCTCGGCCTGGGATCGTCGCGGCGACGTGCCCAGGGTCAGCATGACAATCCAAAGGGCTACTGACCTTCTGAACAGACTCAACAGTTCGTCGTTGGGGCGGGCTGACTTCATGGTTATTGGTTCTCCGCGTTTTACCGGTATGAAGCGATCTTCATGCCAAAATATCAGGATAGGCGATAATAGTGGATATAAATGATCGTGATTGATGAATACAGGGAGTTTCCAGAAGAATGTTGAGCAGTTTAGATCAATGCCTGTCATTCAGCCTTGTCTCACTGTTGCGAGTGATACAAGGGTTAGGACATGCGGGTGACACACAGGAAGGCGCGCCGAGGGCCGCCCGTGCTTCCTTTCTTCGGTCAGTCGCGGCGCTCCGGATTGGCTATCGCATGGCCGACAAGCTTTCCGGCAAGCCGCACCTCTGGCATCCGTTCCGGCTGTTCAGGCAGAAATCATTGAAGATCTGGAGCAGACCCTGCTGGCGCAATCCGGAGTGATAAAGTGACGGATGATGGTCATGGCCGAACAAGGCATGAGCCGTGTGTCGGGCAAAGTGGTTGTCGTCTTCCGCCGGCAAGCGACGCAGCTGGTCCCGGCTGATTTCATTCCGGGTGGTGGCGGCTGTCCAGGGGATCAGCACATTGGCCAGTATCGTGGCGGCCCGGCCGGGGCCGATCAGGCTTGAAGGGACTGTGTTGCGCGGGGCGGCCAGTCCATGATGCCAAGCCCAGTAACTCAGGTTACCACTCGCTTGCAGGAGCTGGCAGACGGTTCGCCACGAGGGTTCTGCCGCTGTGCAGGACGCGATCAGGGAGTTGACCGGAGGAGTGACGCCGGTAAAGAGTTCCGAGGCGGCCATCAGGCGCCGCAGCGGGCTGTTTACAGGTCTCACATTGGCCAGAACCCATTCATCGCGGCGTAGGATGGAGGGCTGCCAGCGGGCCTGGTGCTTCCACCAGAAATCCCAGAGTTGTCTCACGAACACCCGGGTTTCATCATCCCAGAGCGGATGCGTGCGAGCTGGCAGCAGTCCCGAGATGCCAGCCAGCAGGGCATAGGCCTGTATCGGGTCATTCGCCGAGTCCTGCCGCAGGCGTTCCAACGGGAGGATTCGCGCCAGCTTCTGGAAAGGGGTCCGGTTATGCTTGTAGCCGAGAGCCCCCATGGTTTCCTCGTAAAGCACCTGCTCCGGATCCACTCCGGACATGGACTCCACCAGTCTCGCGGTTTTCAGCCTCAGTCGTTCCTCGCCCGCCGATTCCAGGAGTTCGATCCGCTGCTCCGGATTCCAGGCTTTGAGCAAGCTGGAGCAAGGCGGAGCCGAGGACAGGGTGGCGAAAGGGTAGGCCAGCACATCCAGGCTGTCGAATGAGAAGGAGGGGACCTTCCTCAAGGGCTGACGCAGGGCGATCTGGAGGATGGAGGACGGCAGATCGTGGGCGGGAAGAACGCCGTCGAAATAGGTGACATGGGCGATGACCCGGCCGTAGCGGCGGTCAGCGGTGTGGCCGTGATGCCGCCAGTCGGCGGGGCGGATATGAATTTCCACATCCCCGCGGAAGACTGCCTCGTCCGGAGTTGTCCGGATGACGGCATCCAGGAAATCCGGGCCGGCCTCGAGATTCCACCGGCCGGGGTTTTCTACCACGATTTGGCGTCCATCACTCGTGACCAGCGGTGCGGGCCGCCACTCCGGATCAGCCCAGACGCAGCAGAGATGCCGCTCCGACCACGGGAAGGTGATGTCGGGCGGGGCCTCGCGCAGGATTCCGGAGCGGGGCAGTCGCAGGGCCCTGTAGCGGCAGGCGCCGGGGAAGACTTCCTTGGCATGGTTCAGCATGCCAGGTTAATAGCACTTAACTAGCTGTTAAACAATCACTAATACTTGAAGCTGCTGCGGCCGATATATTCCCGCAGCATCGAGGTGTTGGGCACCTCGCGGTCGGGAATGCCGATCAGGTTCATCAGGAAGGCGGTCAGGCGGCGGGCCTCCGAGTACTCGCGGTCGAAGGGTTTGACTTCCATCAGGAGCGGTTCGGCGATGGGCTTGAGCACGGCCAGTTCGTAGTCGAGCGCCGAGTTGAAGGTCGCGTCAGCCTGACCCTGGAAGGGGAAGATCCAGCGTTCCTCGCCGCGGCGCACGGATGACCACATGCGCAGGGTTTTCAGGGCCGAATGGCCGCGGTATTTGTGGTCGCGCACGATGCGGCGGATCAGCCGGTTGTCCGTCGTCGCAATGCGGTTGTTGGCGTCGAGGCTCAACTGGGTCAGGGCGCTGACATAGACCTTGAACTTGGCGGCATCGGGAACCATGCGGGTCAAGTCCGGGTTGAGTCCGTGGATGCCCTCGATGATCAGGATTGTCGCCGGACCGGGCTTGATCGTGTGGCCGCGATAGACGGGCTTTTTGGCTTCGAAGTCGAACTCGGGGAGTTCCACCTCCTCCCCGCGGGCGAGTTGCATCATGTGCCGGTTGAAGAGTTCGAGGTTGAGCGCGTTGATATGCTCGAAATCCGGCTGGCCGTTCCCATCGCGCGGGGTTTTAGCCAGTTCCAGAAAATAGTTGTCCAGCGAGATCGTTTCAATGTGGAAGCCGTTCACCCGAAGTTGAATTCCCAGGCGCTTGGCAAATGTGGTCTTGCCCGAGGACGAGGGGCCGGCGATCAGCACCATGCGGACGGGGTTTGGCCGGCGCTGGATATCGTCGGCAATGCGGGCGACGTTTTTCTCGTGGAGAGCCTCGGCCACCTTGATGAAATCGCTGATGTCGCCGTTGACGACGATTTCGTTCAGGCGGCCGACGGTGCCGACGCCCATGGCGCGCCCCCATTCCTTGCGTTCACGGAAGGCGGCGAATAGAAGGGGGAGATCGATGAACGGAGGGATGGAGGTTCCGGTTTTCGGATCCGGGAACTGGAGGACGAAGCCCGGAGGGTAGGGAACGAAGTCAAAGAGGTTGATGGCGCCGGTAGAGCGCGCGAGCGCACCCTGGGCCAGATCGTAGAACCCGTCGCAGACATGGATCACCACGCGGGGTGGGTTGCGGAAGCGGAGCAGGTTCAACTTGTCGGTCTGGCCGGCTTCGGTGAGCCGGCGCGTCGCTTCCGCAAAGGAGATCTTGCGGCGCTCGATGGGGAGGTTGCGGGCGATCAGCGTATTCACGTGGGCGCGGATGAGCCCGATCTGTTCCCGGGTGATGCCGCCGTTGTGCGCGCCCGCCACGGGATCGAAGGTGCAGTAGAGACCGTTGCCGACGGCATAGTCGACGGAAAACCCGGCGGCGGGGAAAGTTTCCTTGACGGCCTTGGCGACGATAAAGGCAAGGGTACGCTGGAACACCGGCCAGCCTTCGGGCGAGGTCAGGGTCAACAGCCGGATATCGCTATTCATTTCCAGAGGATGATTTAGCGAGCACGTTTCATTATTGACCAGCGCGGCCAGATAGGGCAATCCCGCGGCATCGGCGGGGGCGGGAATGATGTCGCTCAACCGGGTGCGGATCGGGCACGTCACCTGGCGGCCGTCGTCAAAAGTTAGCGTGATGGTTTCGGTCATGTGCGTGTCCCTGTTAGGATTCGATTCCCCGGCGGCTGCGGACACCGGCGTTATAGTAATGTTTGACGCATTGCATCTCCGTGACCAGGTCGGCCCTGTGCTTCAGGGCCTCGCCTGCGCCCCTGCCCGTGAGTACCAGTTCCACGGAGTCCGGTTTTTTCCGGATTACATCGAGCAGGTCGTCGTCGGTGAAGAGTCCGGCTGATACGGCCGTGCAGGCTTCATCAGCGATGACGACATCGTAGAGGCCGGATTGCAGGGCCTTGACGATGCCGGTCAGTCCCGCCTGCCCGGCGGCGATGTCGCGGGCGGAGGGGGTGCCGCGGATGAACTTTCCCTCGCCGAACTGTTCCACGGTCACATCGGGAAAGCGTTCGCGTAAGAGGCGGATTTCGCTGTAATGGCCGGCCTTGATAAATTGGCCGAGATAGACCCGCAGTCCCGCGCCCACGGCGCGCACGAGCAGGCCGAGGGCGGCGGTGGTCTTGCATTTTCCGTCACCGGTGTAGATCTGTACATAGCCTTTCATGTGGCGTTCATCCAGGGAGGAGTTTCGGGTAGCAGGGCGTTGAACCGTTCCACCAGGCCGGCCTCGTAGCCGGGGTCATACTGGTTGTCGAGAAAACGGGGGTAGGCTTCATGGAGGAACTGTTTCCATGAGTCCTCCTCGTGGCCGGGGTTGATGGGGAAGAATCGGGCGTTGACGGCCTGGGCTGCCTTCCAGTCGCCCGGAGCGTCGCCGATCATGAGCACGCGGTCGGGTTGGTAGCGGTCCCGGGTGGCCAGGGCGAGGTGGTCCGCCTTGGTCCCGAGTTCCTGGCCTGCGATAACCCGCACATACTTGACCAGGTCATGCTCCTCCCATTCCCGGATCAAGGCTTCCTCCGGGGTTTGGGAGACGCAGATGGCGTCCGAATGCCCGCGGATGGCTTCGAGGCTCTCGATGACCCAGTGGAAAGGGGCGATGTTTCTTGCGTTCCGTTCCACTTCCGCGTTGACGGCGAGGCTCCAGTCCAGGATCCGCTGCAGTTCGGGATCCCGAGTGGCTTCGACCCGTGCCTGAAGGGTGGCATTGCCGAGGGGGACGCCCGATTCGCAGAAGGCGCGCAAGGCCCCGGTGGGCGGGGGAGGGAAGCCGGAGCGCCGGACATCGGGATGGTCGCGCAGGAGGTCAAAGGTTCGCAGCAGGGACAGGAACCGGTTCTGGCCTCGATAGACCGAGTTCAGATTTACGAACTCGGCCGCCTCGCGCAAGGCTTTCTCCACCGGTTCAAGTTTCCAGAGGGAAATCAGGAGTGGATGGAAGCACTGCTTCTGCTTGATCTCCATGGTCGGGAAGAGGCAGCCGTCGGAGTCGACTCCCACGAAGGTGGGGAACCGGGGTGTGAGGTTCCTGAGATGATCCTGAGTGAAATGACGGGGCCTGTTCATGAGTGGTGTCCTGTCGGCTCATGTATCTAGCGCACCCTGACGCCGGGATCAAGGTTAAAGCCCGGCAACGGGTGTGGGGCGCATCTGCGAGTTTGGGTGATTTCGGTGTTCTGGAGCCGGGACGCCCCCGTCCCGCCTCTTGACTCCGCCGGGGTGGGGGCACCCCGGCCCCAGAAATGGAATCGTCGGCCTCTATCGTCGCCGTTATCGTGATCCAACTCCCCTCCCATTCTGGATTCTGAATTCTGGCTCTTGAATTCCTTCCTTTCCTCCCCGCACCCCGGCCCCACCAATGTCATTGCCAATACTCAGAGAGGCGTCCCCTCCTCCCCCGTGTGACCCGGGCAGAGCACGCTCGACTTTTGTTCCGGGGAGTCCTATGATTCACCGAATATCACTGGCGCGGGTGGCGGAACTGGGAATGGTATGGCGGACACGGACGAAAACAAACAACGTGAAGACCTGGAAAACCAGGTGTGGAGCGCCATTTCCGCGTTCGAGCAGATCGTGGAAATGATGCCCGACGACCGGGTTTCCCTGGATGCCCTCTCGCATGCCTATGAGCAGGCAGGGGATCTCTCCAGAGCCCGGGAGTATCTCGGCCGCCTGGTCAATGTGGTGATCACCGAGAAGGACCGCAGCGCCGCCGGAATGTTGCTGGAGCGCGTGGTCCAGTTCGCCGCCTCGGATCCCATAGCCCGTGAAATCCAATTGAAACTGGATGCGTTTCTGGCGGGCGGCGCCGGAGGGAAACAATTCGACCTTGCTCCGGACCTGCACTCGTGGGCGTTGAAAGCGGATGACCCCGAGCAGCACAGCAACCATGTGGCGGCAGAACTTGCCTTTGCCTGGACCCTTTTTCAGGCCGGGGAACTAAGCCAGGAGGAATATGCGGTAGTGGCACAGGACCTCGGCGCACTTTCGGGTAAAGCGGGTCTGGAAACCGTATCCTTGCTACATGTCCTGCAGGGCCGCAAAAGCCGGGCGCTGGACCGGATTCTGGCGTTTGCCGCACGGGATTCCGCCATGCCGGTGATTCCACTGGCCCTTTTCGAAGTTCAGGATTCAGCCTTTCAACTGATCCCGCATGATGTCATGGTTCGCTTTGGCATGATCCCGTTCGAAGTGATGGGGCAGGATCTGCTTGTGGCGCTGCTGAATCCCTACAACAGGACGCTGAAGGAAAAGATTGAGCAGTTTACGGGTCGGCGTTGCCACTATTTCATGACTCCTCCCGCCGATTTTGATGCCACGCTGGATCGCCATGCCGGACGGGAGACCGCCAAGGTGTCGGCAGCGGCGGTTACTCGATAATACCGCCCGCGGAGAGGGTGCGTTCCTCGCCCTCATAGACCAGCCGGACCTTTTGATTTTCAATGGACTTGATTGTCACCCCCTCGGTGGTATCCCCGGGGCACAGGGTCTTCCCGTTGATAATGGCGGCATAAAAGCCTCTCTTACCTCCGCCAATAATGCCCGATACGGCCAGGCGCGGCCATATTACCGGCAGTGGCTTGGGCGGGGGTGCTGCGATAACCTTCAGTGATGTCGGCGCCGGAGGTGAAGGAATGCCGAGGTTCGTCACGGCTTGGGTCGGTGAGGGTATTGCCGGAACAGTGACGGGCACGGGGGGCGGATTTGTGGCAACTGACGCCGTTGACGGCGGAGGTGCGGGAGTCATGGCCTTCGCCTCAAGATTGGTGGCGGCGGCGGGAGCCGTATTGATTGAGCCCATGGCTGGCTCGGGCCGTTGCCGCCAGAGAGACCATCCGTAGAATAACAGGCCCAGGATCAGGACAAGAAGCAGGGCGCCCCCGAGAAACAAGCCGGCCACAAGCGCCCAGTAGCGACCGGGTGCGGCGGCAACAGGATCCGGGGTGGAGGGGGTTGTGTCCGTAACAGGCAGGGGCGGCGGTGTCAAGGTCAGGGGTTGCGTCATGTCCCGCTTTCCCGCCTCCCGTTTTCCGGCGTCACGCTCGACTTCTTCCCGCTGTTTACGGAGTGCTTCTTCTATCAAACTCACAGTGGCCTCCTCATGCCCTTCCGGTCAATCGCTATGGCCGTCGTCATCGTGCTTGTCGTTACAGGCATCATGCGCAGATTGCCGGGTCAGGTGCTTCAGCAGACTCCCCGGCGCATCGGGGGGGGCTTGTCCTGACTCCAGCAGGGCGATACGCTCCCTAATGTAGGTACGCTCGGGGAAAATGGCGAGCGCGTTTTTGAAGCAGTTGATGGCCTCCCGTCGTCCGCCATTGAGTTCATTCAAAAACCCCAGGAAAACGAGAATTTCGGCGCGATCGAGAGCGGAGGGGCGATCCTCCGCAGGGTTGGGCAGGGTACCCGCCTGGAACCGCAGCGCGGCTTCCAGCGAAGTTCGGGCGGCGTCGAGCCGGCCGGCGCGGATCGCATGGCGTGCCACCTCGAGAGGGATGCGGTAATCGCCGGGATTGAGGCGTTGTGCTTCCTGCAGAATGGTTTCCGCAAGATCCGGGCGGTGGAGTCCGTGTTCCGCCCAGAAGGCCGACACCAGAAACGCATCAATGTTGCGGGGATCGGCACGGGCGGCCAGCTTGAGCCAGGGAAGGATTTCAGCGCTTGAGGGTCCCTCTGCATGGGCGTGCTGCTGGGGGGTCATGGCGTCTTGCCACTGTTGAAAAAGAGTGCGGGTGGCGATCCGGGTCTCGAGGTGCTCGACTCCCTTGTGGAAATAACGATCGGCTTCAGTGAAGAACGTGAGGCTCAAGGCCTGGCGTCCTTCGCCGACCAGCAGGCTCATCAGGCCCGGATCCGCCGGGCCGGTACCGGAGGGAACCAGCCTGCAGGCGAGTACGAAGGCCGTGCCCCAGGTTGCGAGGAGAACCGTCCCGGCCAGGGCAACTGGGGAACGCGAGGTCACAGGACCGCTCCGCGCGAGAACTGACGCCGGCGAAATCCCAGCCAGGCCAGCGTCAGGAACACGGCCGTCATCAGCAGGGTATAAAGCAGGATTTCACCCGTGACCCGCCATCCGGCATGGCCCCAGTCATGCACCAGCCGGCGCCGCAGGTCGCACAGTTCGAGATGCGGGAGCAGGTAATACGCCCCGTGAAGAATCCAGGAATTCAGCCCCTGCGTGCCGACCAGCATGGCCGGAATCCGTGGCAGCAGCACGAAGGCGGCGCCGGTGCCGAGATAGGTCATGACCGTCGCCGCATCCTGGTTCAGCCGGGTTGAAAGGGCCAGCCCGATCGCACAAACCATCGCCAGCGCGGCGCCGTGGAGCAGCACTGCCTGGAGCAGGGTGGCCGGATCAAACCCTCCGCCTTTCAGCCGGATTCCCAGACACAGGGTCAGGTAAAAGCAGGCCAGTGCGAAACAGGCGACGGTCCAGGCTCCGAGCCATTTCCCGAGAATCAAGGCCAGCCGGGAAACCGGTTTGGCCAGCAGGGGGAACAGGGTCCCTTGCCGCTCTTCACAGGGCAATTGGCGGACGGAGGTGTTGACGGCCATGATCCAGCCGAGGATCCAGACGGCCAGAAGTCCGAGGTCCTTGACATAGCCGGTCACTCCCGCCAGGCCGAAGACATCGAAGGACAGCAAGGTGGTCAGCAGGACGGCCAGCAGCATGAGCAGGACATAAAGATCCCTGCGCCGGATCATCTCCAGCCACACGATGCCCGCCAGGACCCACACGCGGCTCATGACTGCACCGCCTTGATGAAATACCGCTCGAGGGTTTCGCCGGGAGGAACCAGGTCGTTGAGGCAGCCCTCGGCGACAAGCCGTCCCCGCGAGAGGATGGCGACGCGGTCGCAGACCTGTTCGACTTCCGAGAGTTCGTGAGAGGAGAAGAATACGGTCTTGCCCGCCTGGCGCCTGGCTTCAATGAGGCGGCGGATAT
>CAYOQM010000017.1:0-9230 GCA_964406065.1 uncultured Verrucomicrobiota bacterium | reverse complement strand
AGGAGGTCCGGATCGTTGATGAGGGCTTGCGCGAGGCAGAGGCGTTGTTTCATGCCGCGCGAGTAGGAGGCGATCCGGCGGTCGGCGGCCTGCATGAGGCCGGTGTCGGCCAGCAGTTGGTTCGTGCGGGCCCGGATCATGGCGGGCGCGAGTTTGAAGAGCCGTCCGGCCAGGGTCAGCAGTTCGCGGCCGGTCAGGAATCCGTAGGTGTCGGGATTCTCGGCAAGATACCCGATCCGGTCCCGGGCAATGGTCCGGGTGACCGGCTCGCCGAAAAGGGTCGCAGTTCCCCGTGTCGCGGCCTGAAAGCCGAGCAGGATTTGGATGGTTGTGGTCTTGCCCGCCCCATTGGGCCCCAGGAACCCATAGATGGTTCCCGGCGGCACGCAAAGTGTCAGATCCTGCAGGGCCTGGATCGGCCCCCCTCGCGAGGGGAATGACACCGTGAGTCCTCTTATGTCAATGGCTGGAGTCACGGTTGCTTTTTATCACAACAGGATCAGAGCGTCAAAAAGACTTCAACGCGCCCGTCTGCCTAGTGGCATCTGTGAGTA
The DNA here is from genome assembly GCA_964406065.1 of uncultured Verrucomicrobiota bacterium. Lineage (GTDB taxonomy): Bacteria > Verrucomicrobiota > Kiritimatiellia > CAIKKV01 > CAITUY01 > JAABPW01. Next base: position 8,676 of record CAYOQM010000017.1, on the reverse strand, counting down.
TTGTCATGGGTCTTAAGGTGGACGCCGATCTCCGGGCGGCGTCAGTCATTAGGATGGCGCGGTAAAGACAGACCGTGCTCGGAGAGCCCGGTCCACCTTGAGGAAACGTCTTGCGCTGATGCCCTTGGATGCCAAAACCCAGAGATGCGCCCCGCTTGCTCAAGGGCCGCGGGACTTCGGATCGGCTTTGATCAACCACTGGCCGCGGGTGAAGTCGCGGCCTTCGACGGGCTTGGCGAAGGCCACCTTGTCCTCCACCTGGAAGATCTGGATCACGCCGAGCTTCAGGCCCGGCACGAAGGTGAGGATATCGCCGGTGGCGGGATCGGTGACGGGTTCGGCGGGGCCGCGGACAATGTAGTGGGTGTCGGCGCGGAATCCGTGATCCCTGCCTCCGTTGACGACGATGGTTCCGTTCCGGAGGCAACTGATCATGGGGCGCCAGGGATTCTCAGGCATGTTCTTCGAGATTTGTTTTACGCCCCCGTAGATGGCCCGTGCCGTGGCTTTGCCGAGCGGGGTTTCAAAGAATGCGTCGCCCCCGAATGAGATGCCGTCATAACGGACCTTGGCGTAGGCCTCGCGGGTGCGCACCAGTCCGGTGCTTTGCACGGCGCTGAGGATCTCGCCGGTCTCTACATCGACCAGCGTCAGGGTGAGGGCCACCCGGGCGGTATAGCCGCGTCCCAGCAGGAAGAGGCTGCGGAAAAACGAAACCGAAAACCCGCCACCGCCCGTTTGCGAAAAGTCGTTGATGACGCCGCGGATCAGGTATTGGGCGTTCTTCATGTGGCCCCGTTGGGTCCGGCCCTCGGGACGGAAGAGGCCGCCCTGCTGCCGCTCGATTTCGGTGGTGATCTTGTCGAAATGCTGACGCTCGACTACCACGAAATTACGCGACTGGACCAGCTCGGAGACGAGCAGGTCGGCCATGCCGTCGCCCAGTTTCCACTGGCCCTCGGAGCCGGCCCGGTTGTCAAAGGAGGTGACGGCAACCACCGGGGCATGCAGGGTTTCGGGGAGTGGCGGGATCGAATCCACCAGGGTCATGTTGCATCCGGATAGCAGGAATCCAAGGGCAAGGCCCGGGGGCACCCATGGGGGCAGGCGTTTCACGATCTTTCCCAGTGTTGTCATGGCTCACCATAATGCTTCCGGCGCATTATTTTCTCAAGAAGCAAATCACCCTCCCCGATGCCGTCAGCCTCGCATCCCGGGATTGTCTTTTGGGGCCGGGCGAAGTATGTTCTTGTTCAACCTTGGCGGAGACCCAATGAATTCACGACACCATGAGCGCATGTACAGCCTGGCGAAGGAACGTTATGAGGAGCTGGGGATCAATGTCGAGAAGGCCGTCAGGCAGGCCTTGAAAACTCCCGTGTCGATGCACTGCTGGCAGGCGGATGACATCGGCGGCTTTGAGGTCAGGTCCGGCATTCTCAATGGCGGGGGCATTATGGCCACCGGCAACCATCCCGGTCGTGCCCGGACCCCCGTCGAGGCCCGTGCGGATTATGACAAGGTTCTCGGGTTGGTTCCCGGCGCCGTGCGCCTCAACCTCCACGCCTCCTACGCGGAAACAGCCGGAAAGCCGGTTGACCGGGACGGGTTGCAGCCGCGGCATTTTGCGAACTGGATGGACTGGGCGAAACGGCGGAAACTCTGTCTGGATTTCAACCCGACATTCTTTGCACATCCCAAGGCCAACGACGGATACACGTTGTCGCATCGCGATCCTGCCATCCGCGATTTCTGGGTTCGACATGCCGTCGCCTGCCGTAAAATTGCCGTCGCAATGGCCCGTTCACAGGGCGCGCCCTGCCGCGTCAACCACTGGATCCCCGATGGCTCCAAGGATTATCCGGCCGACCGGTGGTCGCCCCGGGCCAGACTGACCGAGTCATTGGACAAGGCCATCGCGGATGAGACGTCGGTGAGCAAGGCACTCTGCGTGGACTATGTGGAAAGCAAGCTGTTTGGAATCGGCAGCGAGGAATATGTGGTCGGATCCGCGGACTATTACAACAGTTATGCCCTCAGCCGGGGCCTCGGCCTGTGCATGGACATGGGGCATTACCATCCCACGGAAACCCTGCACGACAAAATATCCAGCATCCTCCAGTTCCACTCCCGCCTGCTGATCCATGTCAGCCGTCCCATGCGGTGGGATAGCGACCATGTGGTCCTGTTCGGGGACGACTTGCGGAACCTGTTCCTGGAGATCAGCCGGGGAAATGCCTGGGACCGGGTGGCGATTGCGACAGATTACTTTGATGCCAGCATCAATCGGATTGCCGCCTACGTCATCGGCCTGAGGGCGACACGCAAGGCGATCTTGTATGCCCTGCTGGATCCTTCTGCCAGCCTCATGAGGTTGGAGCGCAAGGGTGATCTGGCCGGACGGCTCGGCCTGATGGAAGAGATGAAGACGCTTCCCTTTGGCGCCGTCTGGGATTGGCTGTGTCAGTCGCAGGATGTTCCGGTTGGCGAGGCCTGGCTGGCGGACGTCGAACGGTACAGTCGCGACGTGTTGTCGGAGCGTTCATGACGGATCTGGAGCAGATCGTCCGGTTGTCCCGGGAATTTGGCGCGCCGGATTATGTCCGGGGCGGGGGCGGGAATACATCGGTCAAATCACCGGATACGCTTTGGGTCAAGCCCTCCGGGACGACGCTTGCCGCACTGACGGCGGAAACATTTGTGGCCATGAACCGTGTCGCCATGCGCCGGCTCTACGAGATGGATGTCCCCTCCGATGCCGCGGCCCGCGAGGAACGCGTCAAGGATGTGATGGTCTCTGCCGTGCTTCCCGGCTCATCCGGTCGTCCCTCCGTCGAGGCGCCCCTGCACGAATTACTGGCCGGGAAGTTTGTGGTTCATACCCATCCGGCCCTGGTGAACGGGATGACCTGCTCAAAGTGCGGCGCGGTGACGGCGGCCCGGCTCTTTCCGGAATCCCTCTGGATTCCCTACATCGATCCGGGATTTACCCTCTGCATGGGGGTGCGCAGGTTGGTGCGCGAGTATGTGGACCGGCAGGAGAGGTCGCCGTCCCTGCTGTTTCTTGAAAACCATGGGGTTTTCGTAACGGGGGACACGGACGAGGCCATCCGGGCGACTTACCGCCATGTCATGGATCTGTTGAAGGCGGAATATGCGCGGGCCGGGATTTCAACAGAACTTGCTGTCGCCAAACCGGTGTCAGGGGAACGGATCGAGGTCGACCGGCAGGCGATCATCGTCGCCATGGACGGGGATCCGTCCATGGCCACGGACTATTCCGGTTTCTTTCAGGTGGCCGATGGGCCCGTTTCACCCGACCATATCGTGTACTCCAAATCCCAGGCTTACCGGGGCGCGTTGAAAAGCGCCTCCATCCACGCCTTTCAGGCGGAGTATGGTTACCTCCCCAAGGTGGTCGTGTCGGACTCGGGCGTTTTTGGCGTGGCAGCCACGCTGAAACAAGCCGGATTGGCATTGGAATTGGCCCGGGACGGAGCCTTGGTGTGCCAGTTGGCCCAGGCGTTCGGGGGGATACAATTCATGTCGGACCGCGCCCGGCTGTTCATTGAGAACTGGGAAGTGGAATCCTACCGGCAAAAAATAGCGGACAAGCCCTGACTCCCAAGCCAACACCCCGAAGGGACTGACATCATGATGACATTGAAACTTGACCTTGCCCAGATTCCGTTCAGCCGGCGCGGTTCCTATCTTGCCGTGTCGGCCAGGCCTTCCAGTAGGGCGGATTCCCCGCCGGTCTTGTGGATCCGTTCCGTTCGGGAGGTGTTCAGGCCTAGCCAACTCCTGCGCCTGGAGACATTGCGCCATGGGGCGGTTTGCCGATATACCTGTCAGGTGGAACCCGGATGCCTGTCATTACTGGTGGAAGGCGGTGGGTGTGTTGACATCACCTTCGACGGCCCCGACACCCTGCGCTTTCGGGTTCTCGGCTGCACGCTCCACCTGTCCTCCTCCGGCGGCGGCGTAGGCGAGGGTGCCGATAGTCTTTCGCAAGTGACGCCGGCCGGCATCGGACGATGGCGGCTTGTGTGCGGGGCCGCTTCGCTTGCTTTTCTGCAGAAGCTGGCCGGCCACGTGACCGTGCAGGCCGATTGGACCGGCCTGGGGTCCACGCACAATACCATTCTCATTGCCGGGGAGACGGAGCCGGCCGAAGCGGCGTTTTGCGACGGTAGCGGGATCGAGTGCGAGAAGTCCGACGGGAAGCCATTCGACGCCTGTGTCCGTCTCAATCGCGCGGACTTTGACGAATTCCTTGCGGCGCAGTTGCCTTGTCAGGAGGACTATGAAGAGACCCGCCGCCTGGCGGCTTACCTCAACTGGTCGTGTCTGGTTGCCCCGGATGGATTCCTGTGCCGACAGAGCATGCTGATGTCCAAGAATGTGATGACGGCGCTGTGGAGCTGGGATCATTGCTTCAATGCGCTGGCGTTACGGCGAAGCAGTCCTGAACTGGCTTGGGACCAGTTCCTGGCGCCCTTCGACCATCAGAACCGGCAGGGCGCCCTGCCGGACCTGATCTGCTCTCGCATGATGGTTCGAACGTATGTGAAGCCGCCGATCCATGGCTGGGCATTCCGCCAACTCTGGCAGGCGGCGCCTGCCTTCTTCACCCGGGAGCGGCTGATCGAGGCCGGAGACAAGCTGGCCCGGTTGACCGATTTCTGGATGACGCACCGCGATCCTTACGGTGCCGGCCTTCCCGTCTACTACCATGGCAATGATTCCGGATGGGACAACTCAACCTGTTTCCTTGCCGGCAGTCCGCTCACCAGTCCTGAACTTCCGGCCTTTCTGGTGATCCAGATGGAGACCATTGCCGAGATTGCGGCGGCGACGGGGGAGTCGGCCAAGGCCGAGAGTTGGCGCACCCGGGCCAGGAACCTGCTCGACCGGATGCTGGCGATGCTCTGGAAGAACGGCACTTGGCGGGTGTTGACACCCGCGACTCCCGAATCCGTTCCGCCGCCGGGATCCGACAGCCTGTTGCCTTATGTTGCCCTGGTTCTTGGTGATCGGCTCCCGGCTGAGATTCGTTGTGCCTCCATTGCGCAGATGACGGAAGCCGGACGATTCCTGACGCCGTATGGTCTGGCGACCGAAAGCCGGCGCAGTCCCTACTACGTGGCGGACGGATACTGGCGCGGCCCGATCTGGGCGCCCAGTACCCTGCTCATTGTGGATGGGCTTGAGCGGGCGGGCGAGATGAAGCTCGCCCGGTCGCTGGCTCGAGCCTTCTGCGATCTGTGCCGGGGCAACGGTTTGGCGGAGAATTTCGATGCCGGAACCGGAGCCGGCCTGAGGGATCGCGGCTACACCTGGACCGCCAGCGTGTTCCTGGAACTGGCCTCGCGTCTTCACCTGTCGGATAAGTAAGGAGTCGTTAGTGCGTTGAATAGGTGTGAAGGCAAGAAAAAGACGGCGGGCCGGATCGGTCTCTGGTAGCATCCCTCCTCATTGTGCAAGAGGAAATTGATTTTACACGGCGTCGTGGCCCGGTTGTCCCCGGTGACGGGGCGGGCGAACCCCTTGAGAAAATCCAGGGACTGGTCAACCGGGTGGTGTTCCATTCCGAGGATACCGGTTACGTGGTTTGCGGGGTGATCCCCGGGGGCAAGTCCGACCGCGACGAAATCATGCTGGTGGGACCCTGGCGGCGGAGGGGCGCTGGAGCCACCACAGCCGGCATGGACGGCAGTTCCAGGCGTCCCGCATCGAGTGCCATCCCCCTCGGACCCTCGAGGGCATCAAGCGGTATCTGGCGAGCGGCATGATCAAGGGAATCCGCGCGGGCATGGCGGAACGGCTGGTGGACGCGTTCGGGGACCGCATCCTGGAGATCATTGACAAGGAATCCGCCCGGCTGGAGGAAGTGGACGGGATCGGGCCCGCGCGCCGGGAGATGATCAAGGACTCGTGGAAGGCTCAGAAAGCGGTGCGGGATATCCTGGTTTTCCTGCAGTCGCACGAGGTCGGCACCGCCTGCGCTATGCGCATCTACAAGCAATATGGCGAGCAGGCCGTCGCCGTGGTGCGCGAGAATCCCTACCGTCTTTGCCATGAAGTCTGGGGAATCGGATTCAAGACGGCGGACCGGATTGCCTTGAGCATCGGCATCCCCCCGCATTCGGAAAGCCGGGCGAGGGCGGGGATCCTGTATATTCTCCACACCATGGCGGATGAGGGGCATTGCTTCTGTCCCCGCGAGGATCTCATTCCCGCCGCCGAGCAGATGCTGGAGATTCCGAGCGACATTCTGAAGACCGCCATTGCCCATGGTGTCAGCGCGGGGATGCTGTTCGAGGAACGCGGCAATGTCTTCCTGACCCCGTTGTTCCAGTCCGAGTCCGGGGTGTCGGTCATGCTGGAAACCCTGATGACCACGCGGCTAACCCATCCCCCTGTCCAGGTTGGGAAGGCGGTATCGTGGGCGGAGGGCCGCATGGCCATTGGGTTTGCGCCGGCGCAGCGGGCGGCGCTGGAGATGGCCCTGGTGAACAAGGTTTCGATCATCACCGGGGGACCCGGCGTGGGGAAAACCACCATTGTCCGCGCCCTGGTGGACATCTTCCATGCCCGCAAGATGGACCTCTGCCTGGCGGCGCCGACCGGACGGGCCGCGAAACGCATGGAGGAGGCCACCCGGATGCCGGCCAGCACCATTCACCGCCTGTTGAAATACACGCCGGGCACCAACCGGTTCGAGCACGGTCCCCACAACACCCTTGAGGGCGATGTCTTCATCCTGGATGAAGTCTCGATGATTGATATCCAGCTGATGCATTCCTTCCTGAGGGCGCTGCCGGCCACCGCCATCCTGATCCTGGTGGGCGATGCGGACCAGTTGCCCAGTGTGGGGCCGGGCAATGTGCTGCGTGACCTGATCGAGTCGGGAATGATTCCCCTGACCAAACTGGAAACCATCTTCCGCCAGGAATCCGAGAGCTGGATCGTCCGCAATGCCCACCGCGTCAACCACGGACTCCCGTTCGAGTTGCCGGAACCCGGACAGGACAGCGATTTCTTCTTCATCGAGGCGGAGACTCCGGACGAGGTGATCCAGACCATGTTGGAGCTGGTGTCGTCCCGCATTCCCGGGAAATTCCATTTCGATCCGCTGACCGAGGTGCAGGTGTTGACGCCCATGCGGCGCAACCAGCTCGGGTGCGAGAACCTGAACCTCCTGTTGCAGGAGGCGTTGAATCCCGGGGGGATGTCCGTCAAGCGCTTTGGACGGCAATACAAGGCGGGGGATCGTGTGCTCCAGATCCGGAACAACTACGACAAGGACGTTTTTAACGGGGATATCGGCCAGGTGGATCGGATTGACCGGGAAACGCAGGAGGTCACGGTCAACTACGACGGCAGGCGGGTGGCCTACGCGGCCGAGGATCTTGACGAACTGGATCTCGCCTACGCCTGTTCCGTGCACAAGTCGCAGGGCAGTGAATATCCGGCGGTGGTTCTCCTGATGACCACCCATCACTTCAAGTTGCTCCAGCGGAACCTGCTTTACACGGCCATGACGCGCGGGCGCAAACTGGTTTGCCTGGTGGGGTCGAAGAAAGCCGTCAGCATGGCCATCCGGAACAACCATGTGGTGTTCCGGAGGACCACGCTGAAAGACAGGCTGAAAGGAAGGCTGCCGGCCTAGCGCCGCGGCCCGCGGCGTCCGCCGCCGCCACCGCCGTGCCGGGAACGGGCTTCGCTGACAACGATCTTGCGGCCGTCGATTTCACGGCCGTTCATTCCGGTCATGGCGGATTGCGCGGACTCCACGCTCCCCATGGTGATGAACGCGAAGGTCTTGTTGTCGCCACTGCGGGGCGGAACCATGCGGACCTCCTTGACGTCGCCGAACTTGCCGAACTGCTTCTGCAGTTCCTCTCCCGTGATCTCCTCGGTCAGGTTGCCGATGTAGAGGTCGGGGGAGCGTACCGGCCGGTTGCCGCCACCGTTGCCGTTGCCATTGCTATAGCCACCGCCACGCCGTCCCTTGCCGATTTTCATGCCGGCCAGGACACCCATCAGGAAAACGGCCAGCGCGACCGCGATCACTCCCATCAGGCACCAGGCGTCACATTGTTTCACACACTGCATCCACGACATATCGCACGAACCACACATATTCATTTCATTATTCCTTGCTGTTTTCGATACCGGAGGTCACGTCGAGAGGTGCGACGTCCTTACCGGTCACTTCATCTCGATGAATCCCTCAAGCTTCCGGTGGACGCGGTGCGAGATGCGATTGCCTGTTCGAGGGTGCGCGAATACCCGTCCGCCAGGCCGAATCGCAGGTTGAGAACCTGCTGTTCTCGCTCAGTCAGCGTTCCGAGCACATCCTTGAGGCGGTCCTTCAGTAGGCTGTAAGCGGTCATTTCGGACGGGTTTTCCGCGCCCTTGTCCTCGATAAAATCTCCAAAATGCGCATCATCGCCATCCCCCACGGGGCTCTGGAGGGAGATGGGCTGCTGGGCCATCTTATAGACGGCTCGCACGCGCTCCACGGGGAGGCTCATTTCCTCGGCCACTTCCTCGGGGGTGGGCTCGCGACCGAGTTCGTTGACGAGCTTCTTCTACACGCGCATCAGCTTGTTGATGGTTTCAATCATGTGCACCGGGATGCGGATCGTTCTGGCCTGATCCGCGATG
>CAYOQM010000016.1:11842-20611 GCA_964406065.1 uncultured Verrucomicrobiota bacterium | reverse complement strand
TGGCGGGGATGGATCGACGGGATTTGTGGCGGTGGCCTCGCATGCGGCCGGGTTCGCGGCGGGACTGGTCGATAGCCGGGCCGTGGTGTTTTACCTGAGCGCCATGGCCGTATTGCTGTTCATCAATATCAGAATGCTGCAACTGACCCGGTACCGGCGGCCTCTTGGCGGGCTGAATGTCGCGGTGTCGTTCCTTCTGGCCTGTATTTTGGCGGGGATGGTCAACGCCATTGCGTGGCTTCATCCTGCCCGTTTGGATGTCAGCATGCTGGGGGCGGGTCCGCTTCCCGAGGCGACGGGCAGGATGCTGGAAAATTTGAAAACCCCGGTGCGGGTGACCTTGCTGGCGCCGCTGGGGGAATCCCTGGCGGATGCGGCGCGCCGGGTGGTGGAGACCTACCGTTATGCACATTCCGCGCTGGAGGTGCAGGTGGTGGATGAAGGGGCCGACCTGATCCGAACCCGCGAACTTGTCAGCCAGTACAAGATCCGGGAATCCACGGTGCTCATCGTGTCTTGCGCCTCCCGTTACCGGGTGTTGCCGCTGCGGCCCATGGAGCGCTCTCCGGAAGGCCGCCATCGGCCCGGCCAGAAGGGTGCGACCTTTTCCTCAATGCTGGATGCCTCGCTCCTGTCGGCGGTCTATTCGGTCTCGCAGGAATTTCCGCCGGTGGTGTATTTTCTCACAGGGCATGGTGAGCGTGGCGTCGCGGATTTCACGGACTACCAGGGATATTCCGAGATGGCCGGGATCATTCATGACCATTATGCGGAGGTTCGTCCGCTGTTGTTGGATATGGCGGCCCAGGTGAGCAATGATTGTTCTGTTCTGGTTGTGGCCGGGCCGACGGGCGGCCTGGCGGCCTGGGAGACCGCCCGCATCCGGGATTATCTCGTCAGGGGGGGGCGCCTCCTGCTGTTGCTGGATTCCGGGCGTACGACCGGACTCGAATCGTTCCTGGGGGAGTGGGGCGTGCGCCTTGGCGAGAACCGGGTTGTCGATTCCAGGACCACCGGACTCTTGCCGGGAAGCCGCGACCGCTCTTCTGTGCTGGGGATGGGCGAGGTCCCCGTGGTCCGGTATGGAGCCCATCCGGTGGCCGAGGGGTTGGACGGCATCGTCACGACTTTTGTGTTACCGCGCTCGGTAGATCCGATTCCCGGCAACGATTCAGGAAGCCTGAACGATCTCGTCGATAAACCTCGCGTCACGCCGCTGGCCTTCAGTTCAGAGCGGAGTTGGGCGGAGCTTGACTTCAACCAGAATCCCCCCCGCTACAACGAGGGCTATGACCGGCTGGGTCCCATTCCCATTGCCGCCTGTGTCGAAAAGGGGGTCTCCTCCGAGATCACCATGGATATTAAACCTATTCGCATGGTGATTTTTGGGGATTCCCAGTTTGCGGCCAATCGGTGCCTGTCGGGCGGGAACGAGCCCCTTTTCATCAATGCCTTGGAATGGCTCTTAGACCGCAACCCGCATGAATTCATCTCCGCGGGGCAGAAAGGCCTCTATAACCTCAAACTCGATGCGTCAGGCCGGGTCATTTCCTTCGGCCTGATTGTTTTGGGTGCGCCGCTTGTCTGTCTCGCTTGGATGGGGGTCGTTCTGCTGACGCGCCGGGATCGGCGGCAGATTGCCGGACCGGATCGGAAGGGGGCAGGGATATGAGTTGGAGGCCGGTCGTGTGGCTCCTGGTGCTCCTGATCCTCACGGGGGGCTTTATGGTCGTATTCGAGAAGGGAGCTGAACCGGCGGCGCGATCATTGCCGGTGGAGAGTCCCCTGTTGCATATCCGTCCTTCGTCCGTCACCCGCCTGTCCCTGTTCGTCGGAACCAATACGATGGAATGTGTGCTGCGGGAAGGCCAGTGGTTTATGATCAAGCCCGTCGAAATGCGGGCCGATTCGGCCCGCATGAGCCGTTTGGTTGAGGCGATCCTGGCCATGCGGCAGCAGGAGGTGGTAGATCCGGAACGGCGGGAAAAACGAAACCTGACGCTGGCCAGTTTCGGGCTGGAAAGCCCGCGGGCCCGCGTGGTGGTGGGAACGGATCTTCGGACCGATGAACTTGTCCTGGGCGACTTGGCTCCGCTCGGCGACCGGGTCTATGTTCGACTGAATGGAGGCGAAGAGGTGCTCGGAGTCTCCTGTCATCTTTCCGAAATTCTTCCGCTCGAGGTGGCGGGGTTTCAGGACCGGGCCGCTTTCCCCGCCTCCGTCCGCCAGACGGTTCGGCTTGAAGTGAAGCATGCCTCCGGGTTTTTCCAGCTTGCCCTGCGGAACGGCGCGTGGCGGATCCAGCAGCCGTATGACGCCCCGGCGGATGGCGCCCGGGTTGAGCAGGTGTTGCAGAGGCTGACTTCATTGACGGTGGCCGGGTTCAGTGAGACGGGATCCAAGGTTGATTCCTCGAGCTTCGGACTGGGCGGCGAGGATACGGCCCTTCAGGTCTCGGCGTGGTGCCTGGGCCGGACAGAGCCGTTTGTGCTCACGGTGGGCAAGGCCCGTCAGGCGGATCCATCGTGGCTCTATGCCCGAATCAGCGATGCAGGACGAATTGGATATATCGGGCGCGAGGTTCTGGCCCTACAGGCCCTCAATGCGGAATCCCTGAGAGACCGCCGCCTTTGCGATATCGATCCCGCCCTGATTGCCTCCATTGCCTTGCGGGATGGAGACCAGAAACTGGTCCTGGATAAGAATGCCGGCGGCGGCTGGGTCATGTCCGAGCCATTGCGGGTTACGGCCAATATCCGGGCGGTGGGGGCGTTGCTGCGGACCATCGGCGGCCTTCAGGGCGACGAGATCCGGGCCTCCGGGACAACCAACTCTGTTCCGGCGGAAATTGAATCTTTGCCATACCGATTGGCCCTTTCCGTGGTCATGCCCGACAAGGGCTCCACCAATGAGACCCCCGTTGCCGGGGCGGCATCGGTCGGATGGAGTGGCCGGTTCGGGCTTTCCAGTTCCGACGGCTCGTCCGGCTGGGTGTATCATGAGGAGGCCAAGCTTTTGTATCGGGTGCGAGCGGAGGACTTGACGCCATTCGGCTTGCATCAGGCGGGTAGCGGGCGCTCCGCCTTCGCGGATCCTCTGACCTATATGGATTGCCGGATGTTGGACATTAATCCGCAGCAGGTCAGGAAAATAACCCTGTCCCGCCAAGGCCGCGAGGAATCCGTTGCGGTCAACGCGGAAGGGGTTTGGCTGGTGGAATCCCCGCCCGATGGCCAGATGGCGGCGGGGGCCGTTCCGGCGTTGCTGGAACTGGCCGCTGGACTTCAGGCCGACCGGGTGGAAAGTCTCGCGGTTACCAATGGAGCGTTGTATGGCCTGAATGAATCAGCCGACCGGGTGACCTTCGGTCTCAGTGGGGGGGGGATTCAGAAAACCCTGCTCTTCGGGAGCGACAGCAGGAATCATGGCGTTTACGCCATGGTGCAGGGGCAGGAGGCTGTGTTTGTCCTGCGTAAATCGATTGCCGATGCCCTGCTGCGGCCTCTGGTCAATACTCCGTAACCGGGATGTTCCATGACACTGAACGGATACCGCACCCTGATTCCGGGTTTCAAACGAAAGCCCCCGACCGGAATCCGGCAGGTGTTGCTTCCGGCATGCGGCATGGTCCTGGCCTTGCTGCTGGGGTTGGCCTGGCTCGGATTCCCCGGATTTCTCACCCGCTGGATTCTCTCCGACATCAACGAGGGAATTTTCTATGTGGAAGCGCATAATCTGAGGTTGGATCTGAGGGGGGGGCTGAAAGCTTCGAATGTTTCCATCTACCGCAAAGGGGTTGTCGGTCCGCCCTTTCTGGAAGCCCGCGAGTTAAAGATCGTCTTCCGCCTCCTGGAGCGGCCCAGGGCGGGGGTGTCGCGGCTCAAGGGGTTGCAGGTCAAAGGCGGTGTGATCCGTCCGGATGGCGGCCCGGCCTTCCTGATGCCGGACGCCGGGATAGCCGGAGGACGCCGGGGCGCGGAAGGGGTCGTGAAGAATACGCCCCAGATCATGAACCTTGATGTGATGTTCAGGGATTTTGAGGTAATGGGGGTGTATGTCGATCCACTCCATGCGGTGGTGCAGGTGGGGGCGGAGGGCGTGCGCCTTGACGGAGTTTCCGGGTTTGTGGGGCGCGATATGCAACGCGGTGCCGTGGATGGCCGCATGGTGTGGACCTGGAACCGGCAGGCGACCGGACAACTGGTGACGACGTTCGACCCGCGCGCGCTGATTCCCCCCGGGCGTTCCTTTTATCCCGCCGCGGCATCCCTTCTGGAGCAATTCTCCTTTTCAGGGACGCCGCCGCGGTTGGATTTTTCCTTTGAAACGGACATGGGGAAGGCGTGGGCATTCCGGGCAAAAGGCCGGATACAGGCATCCCGGTATGCCTACCGCGGCGCCGGAGTCGGTTTCGCCAAGGTCATCGCGGAATATGCCTGCAGCAACGGGGTCAACCGGTTGAAATTGGATCCCTTTCTGATCGTGGCCGGAGGGCGCCAGGCTGAAGGCCGGGCCGGCTTTGATTTCATCACCGGCACGACTGATTTTGATATGACCTCGACCATTGACCTGGCCACCCTGTTGCGCCTATCCGGCATCAAGGAACAGGCGCTGGAGTCGTGGCATCTTGAAGAGGGGGCCCGGGTGACGGCGAGAGGATGCCTGGACTACAAGGCCCCGGAAAGATCCGTGGTCGAAGCGTCGGTGGAGGGATCCCGGATCGGGTTTTCCAGGATTGACGCAACGGATTACGGATTCCGCTTTTCGGCCGGCGGGCGGACCAGCCAGTTTTCCGAGGTGCACGGCAAGATCGGCAACGGTTCGTTTTCGGGTTCAGCCGTCCTGATCCCCGAGGCTTCAGGTTCAACTCCGGTCCGGCACGTGCAGGTGGAACTGATTCATGTGGACGCGGAGGAAGTTCTCGCAGGCTTGACGGCGGATCCGAAGTGGAGGACCGACGGTAAACTTTACGGGAATGTCGACTTGGCGGACTCGGGGTCGGGGACGAGCCTGACGGCCTTGTCGGGGCGTGGGCAGGCAACCCTCCGGAACAGTCAGATTTTCAAACTCCCGCTGTTTGTGAATCTCGCGGGGGAGTTGACCCGGGCGTTTCCCGGATTGGACTTCATGAACAGTCGGGCCGATGTGCATGTCTCGTATGAAGTCCGGAACGGCCGCATTGTGATCCGGGAGCTGCAGGTGGATGACGGGCCGGTGATCGTCACGGCGGTGGGAACATGCGGGCTGGATGGGTCGCTTGATTTTTCGGTAAAGGTGCAACTGATGAAAAAATCGGAATCACTGGTGCGGGTTATTGCGGGAATGTTCACGGCGGAAAAGGGGGTTGAGTTTACCCTTGGCGGCACCTTGGGTGCCCCTCAATGGATGCCAGCTCAACGGAGATGATATGACCGGGATCGAAAGCAAACCCTCTCGCCGCGTTCATATCAAGACCTACGGCTGCCAGATGAATGTGCGCGACAGCGAGGCGATTGGCGCCTTGCTCTCGCGTCATGGATGCCGGATTACGCCGGATGAGACGAAGGCGGATGTGATTCTCGTGAATACCTGCAGTGTCCGGGGCAAGGCCGAGGACAAGGCCCTGGGCAAGCTCAGGCTGCTGGCGGCCGGGAAGGTCATGCAATCCGGGCGTGTGGTCGGGGCCGTGGGATGCATGGTTCAACGGCTGGGTCCCGGGATCCTGAAATTGGTCAAGGGTCTTGATTTTGCCGTGGGCACTCATCGGTTGAGCACCTTGCCGGCCGTGATCGAGGCGGTTTGCGAAGGACATGGTCCGTGGGTGGATGTCGGGGATAGGGAGCCCGAACTGGAGTCCCTGACCGGCCACCTTGACGGATCCCTCTCGGCGTTTGTCAACATTCTGCTGGGATGTGACCGGCGTTGCGCCTATTGCATCGTTCCCATGGTGCGCGGTCAGGAATGGAGCCGTCCCGCAGATAGTGTCCTGAGGGAAGTAGCCGCCCTGGCCGCCGGGGAATCCCGCGAGATTACCCTGTTGGGGCAGAGCGTCATGTCTTACGGCAGGAAAAATTCGGTCTGGCCGGCGGATTACATCTCTCCCCGCGGGTTTCTCGATCCACTGCCCCGTTTATTGGAGGCCGTGGCCGGGGTGCCCGGGGTGAAACGGGTGCGGTTTACCTCGGGACATCCCTCGGGCTGTTCGGAGGAGGTGGCCCGTGCCATGGGTGAAATTCCCGGGGTGTGTCCTCATTTGCATCTTCCGGTCCAATCCGGCTCCGATGCCATCCTCGGGAAAATGCGCCGGGGCTATACGGTGGAGGACTATCGTGCCGCCGTGCGTCGTTTGCGTGCCGCCGTTCCCCTGCTGGCATTGACGACGGATGTGATTGTTGGCTTCCCCGGCGAGACGCGGGAGGATTTTGAGGCAACCCGCCGGCTCATGGATGAGGTTGCCTTCGATAATTCCTTTATCTTTAAATACTCCCCGCGGGAAGGCACCCCGGCGGCGGCCTGGGCGGATGATGTGGCAGAGGAAGAGAAATTGTGGCGGAACCATGAGTTGTTGAAGGATCAGGACCGGCGCGGGAGCGCCCTCAACCAGAATGAGGTCGGGCGATGGGTGGAGGTGCTCGTGGAAGGCCCAAGCCTCCGGAACAAAGAGCGGTGGGCTGGCCGTTCGGGTGGCAATAAGATCGTCATTTTTGATCCTCGCGAAACGGTCAAGGCGGGTGATATAGTTTCGGTGCTTGTTCAGCGGGTTGGCCCGCAGGTCTTGTACGGAACTTTGAAAGAGGATGTGAGTTCATGATGACATTGTCAAACTTGTCTATCCTGACCGGGGTGGCCTACTGCTTCCTGCATCTTCCCCTGTTGGTAGCTCCGGCACTTGTGAAGCAGGGGCTGGTGGCCTTTCCCCGGAATCGCTGGGCGGGCGGAGTGCTTGCCGTGGTGGCTTTGACATGGTCTGCCGTGCAGGTCAACGACATGCCCCTGGGTATGCTGGATGCGTACAAGGGGTGGCTCTGGGCCCTGGGTCCGGCAGTCCTTGTCCTGGTTCTGGTATTCATGGACGAATTGCTGGCGGTGAGGGCGCTGGGCGGGTTGCTGATGCTGGCGGCCTGTCCGGTCCTGGAAACGCAGAGGCTGTGCGATACGGGTTGGACCTGGGTGCCTGCCCTCATGGCCTATCTGTGGGTGGTGGCCGGCATGGTGCTGATCCTGTCGCCCTACCGCTTCCGGCATGCCGTCGAACGGGGCTGTGCCACCGAAGGGCTCACCCGGGTGATGGGGGCCGGAGGGGTTGTGATGGGGGGGCTGTTGATCGCCCTCGGCCTGCTTGTGTTCTAGCGGAAGAGGAAGGACGCCAATGAACTCGATTGCCAAATCAGGAACACCCTCTGAAATTCTGGAAGCGGCCCTGAAAAAAGAACGCGCCGCCTACGACTTCTATGCCGAAGTGCGGGATCATGCCAAGGTGGATATGGTGAAAGCGCTCGCCGAACAATTGTGCGAGGAAGAGCACCGGCATATCCGGATGATCGAGAAACACATCCTCGACCTCAAGCTGGGATAAGCGGAGGGATGAGGAAGCTGATCATTTTCGATCTGGATGGGACGCTGGTGGATTCCTGCCGGGATCTCGCGGCCGCCGTTAACCAGATGCGACGGCACTTCTGCCTGCCTGCGCTCCCGGTCGAAACCGTCACCCGTTACATTGGCAATGGCGTGCGGATGCTGGTCACCCGCGCCTTGGAGGGGACCTCCGTAGACATCGATGAGGCCCTGCGGATTCAGGGTCCGCTTTACAAGGCACATTTGATGGACGAAACCGTTCTTTATCCCGGAGTATATGAGGGGTTGCACCGTTTGAATGCGTTGGGGCATGTGCTGGCGGTGGCGACCAACAAGCCGGCAGAGGCCACGGAACTGATTCTCAGGCATTTCGGCATCAGGGACCTTTTCCTGTGTGTCCTGGCGGGCGGTTCGTTTCCCGTGCTCAAGCCGGAACCCGACATGCTTCACGCGATCAGGGCCCAGGCGGGGCTAGAAGCCATGGATACCTGGATGGTGGGCGACAACTACACGGATCTGGAGTCAGCCCGGCGGGCGTGCGTGCACAGTATTTTCCTCACCTATGGCTATGGCGATCCGGGCAGGGAGTGTCCCTCCCGGATATGCGGATCCTTTGATGATGTCGTCTCCCTTTTCAGGGAGCCGGGGAAGGACACGGGCGAGGGGGGGGCTGTGAGCATGCCCTCCCGTGAGTAACCCTTTGCTTTCCCGGTATTGCGGGCATTGACAGGAAATGGGGTGGGCGATACGATGAATCCCCGTTAGTGAGAGGTTAGTGAAGGAGTTTTGTTCATGCCGACGTACGAATACGAATGCAAGAAATGCGGACCTTTCGAGATGTTTCAGAGCATCAAGGATGAGAAGCTGAAACGGTGTCCCACCTGCAAGGGCGCCGTGAAACGGCTCATGGGATCAGGGGCGGGCATTATTTTCAAGGGTACGGGGTTCTATCAGACGGATTACCGTAGCTCCAGCTACAAGAGCGGGGCCAGCGCCGATACAGGGGCGAATGCAAGTCCGGCGACAAGCCCCGTGGCGGATAAGCCGAAAAGTTGACGACCCACGACCCTGCGGGCAGGCGGTGGTGTCAACCGGGATTAGCACAGGGTTGAATCTCCAGGCCGCCAGAAGCGCGGCGGCAAGCAAGGTGGTCTATGGCAATTAAAATCGAATGTTCAAAATGGGGATTCCAGAATGAACTCGGACGGATCTTCT
>CAYOQM010000016.1:565-11832 GCA_964406065.1 uncultured Verrucomicrobiota bacterium | reverse complement strand
GCGGGGTGAAACTGGATCTCAGCGACACTTCGGTCGGGGAATTACGGAACCAGCGCGAAATTGATGTCGCCGGTCTGATCAGGCGTATTCTGACCCCGATTCTGCTGGTTCTGCTGGTTCTGGTGGTTGCTGCCGCAGTCTGGCCTGATCCCGGCCCGACCGTCCTTTCCGACAAGGCTGGCGCCATTCAGGTGCCGATCAAGGCAAAAGCGGTTCGCACGGCAATCACCTACGGCAAGTCGACAAAACTAGACTTGTCCGAGGGCGAATTGAACGGGTTTCTCGAGGAGCGCGGCAAGAACAGGAAGATAGACCGGCTGGTGATTGATCTGAAACCCGGGGTCTTCAACCTCTATGCCGTACAAGTCTGGATGCCGATAACGAATGTAACTTGGTTGGCAGGCGTCCGGGTGCCGTTCTCGCTGGGGATGAGCGGTTCATTCCGCAAGGGGGTCATGACGGTGGAAGGGGCCCATGTCGGGCATCTGCCCCTGCCGGGATTTGCCAGGAGTGCGGTCGTGAAATTCTTTGCCGAGATCTTTGCAGATATCACCCGTGAACAGCGCCTTGTATCCGCGCTGAAAACGGTGGCGATTGAGGAAACCAAGGCCGACTTGATGCTGGGATCGGAATGAAGGGGGATGTCAGGGGCCGTCAGCCGGGACCTCACTCCCGGTCACGGAGAGTGAGACGCCGGATCCTGGTTTGTGGCCTCGGGGTTTTGGCCTGGGGTCTTGCGTCCTCTGCCGCTCCCTCCTTTACCACCAGTTCATCCGGCAGGTTTCTGGTTGTCGGCCCGGATTCCGCCCTTAATGTTGAATATACGCGCTGGGCTGAGAACATGGCGGAACACTGCGAGACGCTTCTGGAAAGTCCGCTTCCCCTCCTGCGAGGCAAGCCGATGGAGATTCTGCTGGTGGATTCCAGGACGGCAGGTATTGGCGTCACGACAGGCCGGCGGGATGACGGACGGTACACCTTGACGATTCCCCGTCCGGCGACGGGGGAGACTGCGATGCTGCGGGAAGCGTTCATCCGCCTCATGCTTGAAGGCCTCATTGAAAGACAGCGGCAGGACGCCGGATGTTCTGCGACGGAAAGCATCATTCCCTCCTGGTTCCTGGCCGGATTGTCTGGAAATCTGGAAAAGGGAATGCTGGCCGGGCACCGCACTCTGTTATCCATGCCGGGCATCGAGTCCGGCGGCGCCACGTCCATTACGGAGGTGATTCAATGGGTATCCCTGCCGGATGGCTGGCAGGGTCCGAGGGCGTTGTGCGGTCTGGCCACGGCTTGGTTTCTCACATTTCCTCATGCGCTCAGCAAGATGCGGGATCGCCTGGCCGCCGGGGAGCCGCTTTCGCCCGCCTGGCTGGCTCAGAACGTGGTGAGGGTGGACTCGATTCCCAGGATGGAGGAACTCTGGCGGGCTTGGCGGGAGCGGCAGGATCGCGCCATACAGGAATTCGGCGTCCTGTCGACAGGCCTCATTCTTGAATTGAAAGGCATTCCGCACCTGCCCGGCTCTTCCCTTGAAAAGATCCAGTGGATCCGAACCCTGACGATGGGGAAGGCACCTGAACTGGTGGAGGTTGGCGAGTTGTATTGCCGGTATTTTGAAGCCGTCAGCCGTGGGGCCTGGAAAGTGACCCAACGCAGGCGTTTGGCCCGCGCGGAGGTCGCCCTGGAGAAACTTGAAACCTTGACCCGGGCCCGTGAGTCGTATGTGGATGATTTTGAATCCCTCCCGAGGAGCGGCGGTGACCCTGCCGCGAGCGGGCTTGAAAAAAGCGCCATGGAGTCTTATCTTGACGAAGCCGAGAAAAGACTTGATAAGCGGTAGGCAAGGGCAGGGAATTCAGGTGTTGTTATGAAAGCGAAAAAAGAAACACGAAAAACCACTGTGGGATCCATTGATTCGTCGGTGCTTGATTTCACGGCGGGGAGCGACCTTCAGCTGGACCTGGCCCTGGTGAAGGCTGACTGCATCGGCACCGCCGCGCATGTCACGATGCTGTCCCGCATGCCGGTGCGGCCCCGGGTGATCACGGGCGCTGAATGCCGGCATGTCATACGCGAGTTGGGCGCGATCATGCAGCGTGCCGCCAATGGTCAGTTTTCCATTTCGCTGGACGACCAGGACGTGCATCTGGCGGTAGAGCGGATCCTCACCGCCAAACTGGGCGATCTCGGCAAGAAGGTGCACACCGGCCGCAGCCGGAACGATCAGGTGGCCGTCGATCTCCGCCTGTTTGCGCGCGAGGAACTCATCGGCACCGTGGCCGAGGCCTTGACCCTTGCCTCGGTGCTCATCCGTTTTGCGCAACGGCATGTTGATGTGCCCATGGTGGGCCGCACCCATATGCAGCCGGCGATGCCCAGTTCGGTCGGGCTCTGGGCGTCCGCTCATGCCGAAAGCCTGCTTGATGACGTGTCCCTGATGATGGCGGTGTATGAACTGAATGACCAGTGTCCGCTGGGATCGGCCGCCAGTTACGGGGTGCCGTTGCCCATTGACCGGGCGCTCTGCGCGACACTGCTCGGGTTCAGCCGGCCGGTTCATAATGTGCTCTACGCCAACAATGCCCGCGGCAAGATCGAGTCGCTGATTCTCCAGGCGATGTCGCAGGTGATGCTTTCGTTGTCGCGTCTGGCTCAGGATCTGATGTTGTTCACGATGCCGGAGTTCGGGTATTTCACCCTG
This sequence comes from uncultured Verrucomicrobiota bacterium, assembly GCA_964406065.1. Lineage (GTDB taxonomy): Bacteria > Verrucomicrobiota > Kiritimatiellia > CAIKKV01 > CAITUY01 > JAABPW01. The sequence goes on along the minus strand of CAYOQM010000016.1, from coordinate 9,128 downwards.
CCTGCCGAGTACGGCACCGGCAGCAGCAGCATGCCGCAGAAGAACAATCCCGATGTGGTGGAACTGGTGCGCGCCCGCGTGGCGCGGGTCATGGCTTGCGAGATGGCAGTGATGGAGATCGCCCGCGGTCTTCCCAGCGGTTACAACCGGGATCTGCAGGAAACCAAGGGGCCCTTCATGGAAGGCCTCGCCACAACCCGCGCCTGTTTGCGCAGCATGGCTCAGATGACCGACCGGATGCAGGTGAATGTTCCGGAGCTTTTGAAAGGGTTCTCGCCGGGCGTCTTTGCCACCGATCGCGCCCTTGAACTGGTTGCCAAAGGCATGCCGTTCCGCGACGCCTATCATTACATCAAGGCCAATCTCGGCGAATTGGAATCCATGGATGCCGTCAAGTCGGTGCATCAGAAGACTCATCTGGGCGCCCCTGCCGGTCTGGATTTCGGCTGGTACCATCACCGCGTGATGGCCGGGATTGAATGGCAGTCAGCGGAATGGTCCGGACATTGCCGGGCGGTGTCGAAGTTGATGGGTGTGAAGTATCCGGTGGAATAACTGTCCTCGCCTTGCCCGGTGTGGCGGGATCGGGGTTGGGTGAAGTCGTGACGAGGGAAAGTGGGAGAACAAGATGAAACGTAATGCAGGAATCTTTCCAGCCGCTGTGCTGGTATTGCTGGCCAATTCCCTGGGTGTGCGGGCGGAGACGACCGCCGCGAACGGGGATCTTCTCGCGCAACAGGTCACGCTCATGGACATGTTTGCCCGAGGCGGGTTTGTCATGGTCCTGCTGGGGCTGATGTCCGTTGCCGGACTGGCTCTGGTGATCTACTTCTTTGTCATTCTCCGGCGCAGCCAGGTGGTGCCGCCCCGGTTGCGGGATGATGTATTGGACAAGCTGGAGTCGGGAGACTGGGCGGGGGCCCGTTCGGCCTGCAGTTACAAGCCTTGTGCTTTTTCCGAGGTAGCCGTGGCCGCCATCGACCATGCCCGGTCCGCCGATTCGGTCAACCCGGCCTTGCTCAAGGATGTGATTGAAGGGGAGGGCGGTCGTCAGGCTCTGATTGTTCAAGGGCAGACCCAGTATCTGTTTGATCTGGCGGTTCTGGCGCCCATGGTGGGATTGTTGGGTACGGTGTTCGGGATGATCCACGCGTTCAATGCGGTGGCGCTTGACCTGACCAAGGCCAAGCCGATGTTGCTGGCGGCGGGCGTGGGCGAGGCCCTGGTGGCGACCGCTGCCGGACTGATTGTCGGCATCCCGATGATGGCGTTTTATGCCTTCTTCCGGAATTGCGCGGCCCGTCTCATTGCCGAGTTGGAGGTGTCGTCCGGTCAGGTCATGAATGTGCTGATGACCAAGAGGGGAAAATGAATTTTCGCGGTCGCCATCACCAGCCCACCCCCATCGCCTTCCAGATAGCGCCGATGGTGGATTTTCTGCTTGTGTTGCTCTGCTATTCGATCATGAGCCAGATCTTTACGCAGTGGGAGGCGGAGATGGATGTCAAGCTTCCCACCGCCTCCACGTCGCAGATTCAACAGCGGCTTCCCGGGGAAATCATCCTGAATGTCACGCGAACCGGTGTGGTGGTGGTGAACGGACGGTCTCTCGGCGACGCAGAACTGTCGGCCCTCCTGCGGCGGCTGGTGAAGCTGTTTCCCGGACAGCCCGTGTTGCTGCGGGCGGACCGGCAGACGGCCTACGAGCATGTCGTCAAAGTACTGGACCTCTGCCGTCAGGCGGATATCTGGAATGTGTCCTTTGCCACTGGTCTTGCGGAGAAGAAAGCCGAACCGTGAAGCGTCTTGCCATATCCGGTCTTTTGCTGTCCGCGCTCTGCCTGCCGTTTTCCGTCTTTGCCCTGGAAGCGGGGGAGCAGTTGCAGTTTGCGGACGGGCTCTATTCCCGCGGCATGTACGAGGCCGCCCTTAAGGAATACCAGGCCTTCCTGACCCAGAATCCCGACCGCCGGGAGGATGCCCCGGCTGTCCATTTCCGCATGGGGGAAAGCCTGCATGCCATGGGCCGCACGAACGAGGCCGACCAGGCCTATCAGCAGGCTTATGACGCCAATCCCGGCGGGGAATACCATTACCGTGCCGGATTGTGCTGGGCCAACATCCTGGAACAGGCGGGTGACCGCGACGGGCAGGTGCGGCTTTTGAAAACCATGCTGGAGGGAACCCCGCCGCCTGAATTTGCCGCCGCCTGCCGCTACTCTCTCGGGGTTATTTTCGGCATCCAGGGGAACACCCGCGAAGCGGCGGCCGCCTACGAGACGATCATCAAGTCGTATCCCTCAACCCCCTATGCCTCCTACGCGGCTCTGGCCCTGGCGGGACTGGACCGCAAGGCGGGGGGGGCGCGATGCGAGGAGCTTTACCGGATGGCGGCGGAACACCCCGCCTCTCCGCGGGTTGGCGCCGAGGCCTGGTTCCAGCTCGGCGATTTCGAGTTTGCACGGCAGAACTATGCCGGAAGCGCGGCCGCCTATGAGAAACTCACCTCGCTCTATCCGCGGGATGAACGTGTTCCCCAGGCCCAGTTGCAGCGGGCATGGTCGCTCTTCAATGCCAAGCGGTACGCCGATGCGCTGGCGATTTGCCCCGCTTCAGGCGACGCGCGCGAACTGGGTGCGGAGTGGCTCTATCTCAAGGCCAATGCCGAGCGGCAACTCATGAAGAACGAAGCCGCCGCGGAGTCGTACGCGGAACTGCTCCGGGCTTATCCCTCCAGCCCGTTCGCACCGGGATCGGCCTATGAGCGCGCCCTGGCCCTGTTCAAGCTGGGACGCTTCAGGGAGGCCATTGACCAGGCCAGGGGGCAATTGGAGAACGACCGCGTCAAGCGCGACGTCTGCTGGCTGCTTGCCGAATCCTCCTCCGCCCTCCATGATGAGGCCGGCGCCATCCAGTACTACCGGATGCTGGTGGATCGCTATCCCGATTCCGCGTTGGCGGGAGATGCCCTTTACCGGCTGGCCAGCCTGATGCAGAAGAAGGGAGATGTCCTGCAGGCCGCCGAGTTGTTCGGGCGTCTGGCTGATGATTTTCCGAAGCATGAACTGGCGGCGCAGGCCGTTTTTGCCCAGGCAGCCTGCTGGGGCAGGGGCCTGAAACATGAACAGGCCGTCGCGGCGTATGCGCGCCTGCTGGCCAAATATCCAGACTGTGCGTATGTCGAGGATGCGCTTTACCAGAAGGCCACCGTCGAGACGCTATTGCGTCGCGATGCCATGGCCCTGGAAACCTGGCAGAACCTGATCGCCCGTTTCCCGGCCACAAAATTCGGGGCGGACGCCCGTTTTTGGAAAGGCGTGCTATTGGCGGAAGGTGGCAAGCTGGAGGATGCCGAGGCCTCCTTCCGCGCGGCCCTCAAGGCTGTTCCGGCCCCATCGGATGAGTTGTCGCGCCGGATCCGCTTCCGGCTTGCGCTTGCCCTTCAGCGGCAAGGGGACGGCAATGGGGGCAGCAAACGACTTGATGAGGCGGCGGATCTGCTGCTAGGGCTCGCCGATACTCCGCTGCGCGGACAGTTCTCGCCCGCCCTGACGGAATGGCTGACTGAACACCAGTTGGGCCGCCGCGACTTCGTGAGCGCGGAGAAGGCGGCGGAGGCCCTGCTCGCGTCAGCGACCTCCGACAACTGGCGCCAGATCGCTTGGTGCCTCAAGGGAAAATCCCTCCTCGGGCAGGGGAAGAAGGATGAAGCGCGACTGGCCTTCGAGCGTGTTACCGGATTCAGCCTGAAGAGTCAGGCCATGGCCGAGGCCTGGTTGAAACTGGGCGACCTGGGAGTGGCCACCGACCCCGAAAAGGCCCGGCGCGCCTATGAGGAGGCAGCCACCCTGGCGGCTTCCGACGATCTTCTTGCCATCCGGGTGCAAGCCTATGCGGGGATAGCCCGCGCGCTCAAGATCCAGAACGACCAGGCCGGCGCCGCCCGGCATTTCATGAGTGTGGCTGTTCTTTTTGATGATCCGGCCCTGGTGCCGGAATGCCTGTATGAGGCCGCTCAAGCCTTTACGGCCACGGGCAGGCGCGACGAGGCTGAAAAGGCCAGGAAAGAATTACAGGATCGCTACCCCGACAGTGAGTGGGCTAAAAAATCCCGATGAGCACGACCGCGCAACTCAATTTCCGCCGCAAGCAGGGGGCCTTGAACGCCTTTGACATCCTCAGGCTGCTGCATCGGCGTCAGCTTGCGGGATATGCTGCGGCAGTGCTGGCGTCCATCATTGTACATGTGGCGCTTTTCCTGCTCCTGCCCGGGATCAACATCTATCGCGTCAACCCGGCCCGAGTGCCCGAAAAGCAGATCTCTCTGAGACTCGAGGACGTCAAGCGGTCCTCTGTTCCCGAGGCTGAGCCGCGGCCACCGAAGTTCCTGCCCGGAACGGCAAAGGCCGAAACGGTGGCCGGCGGGATCGGTTCAGAGATGACCACGATCCGTCGTCCGTCGGATGAAGCCGCGGTGGAGCCGCGAGTGGTGGGGGCTGGTGTCCTCATTGGGGAACAGCGGACGCTGGCCGAACCGGCGCCGGTGGACCGCCCGATCTGGGAACCGCGCCAGGAAATCCTGAGCATTGAGCGGCAAATCGCCCGGAACGATATCGAGTTTCCCAAGCCACGCCGCTATATCGTGGCCATTCCGCGCAGCCTGGCCGGGGTTGATATCGCCGCGCCCGCCAGCCGCGAGGATCTGGAGCAGGGACTTGTTTCGACCGGCGCCTATTACAGCGTGGACGATCCCTCGCAGTTTGCCTGGGGTCGGAATGTCACGGCCGGATCGGGGGGTGGCGGCGCGCCTCGTGAAGTCCCTCCCCCGGCGGCCACCTTGCAGGAGGAGCCGAAGAAACTCACGGAGGAGGCGCGTAAACGCGTTTCGATTCTCAAGGCGCTGGAGAAGTATCTCAAGGCCGATCTGTATGTGTATCATTCCTCCATGGACCCGCTTTATGAGTACTGCCGCATAGAGATCAAGCGGCGGACCGATGAGTTATTGCCGGTCCTGGCCAAGGATGTGTTGTTTGTGCAGGACGGCTCGGCAAGCATCACGGAACAAAAACTTCATTTCTGCCGCGAGGGATTGCTGAAGTCACTCGAATTACTGGGCCCCGGCGACCGGTTCAATGTGGTTGAGTTCCGGGATTCGTCGTCCCGCTGTTTTGAAAGCTGGGCGCCGGTGGAGCCCGGGACGCTGCGGCAGGCCCGGGAGTTCATCGGGAGGATGGAGTCGGTCGGGAATACGGATATTTTCGATTCTCTTAAGGATCTGCTGAACGATGCCCGCAAACCCGGGCGTCCTGTGATTCTGATGGTGGTCAGCGACGGCGTGGCAACGACGGGCCTGACCGACCATTCCCTGATCATTGAAGCGTTCAGTCAGGCAAACCGCGGTGCGGTGTCAGTATTCACGGTCGGGACGTATCCCGGGGTGAACGCCTACCTGCTGGATCTGCTCAGTACCCGCAACCGGGGTGACACCTTTGTGGTGCGTACGGGACGCTGGGACATTCCGGAGGTGATCGAGAACCGGGTGAGGGAGGTCAGTCGCCCGGTCCTATCGGATGTCCGTTTCCGGTTTGCAGGACAGATCTACTGCGAGGCCTATCCGATTCTCACGGCGAACTTGTATCTGGATCGTCCGCTGGTACTGTACGGACGCTATCCGCGGGATGCCAGGAGCCTGGTTTTCCAGGCGACAGGCAGGGCGGCCGACATTCAGTGTGACATGGTTTTCGATTTGGACACGGATCAATGCAAACCCGGTACGGCGGATATCCGAACCCAGTGGGCCTGGCACCGCGCGTATTTCCTGATCGGCGAACACAACCGGACCAAGCAGCCGGGGATACTGACTGAACTCCGTCAACTGGGCCGCACCTACGGCATCAGGATTCCCTACCTGAACGAACTTGGGAAATAGGAGAGGAGCGCAGGGTGAATTCACTCCCGTCGATTCCCGTGCCCTTCCAGTGGCCGGATCCGCCATTCAATGTCGTCCTGGTGGAACCGGAGATTCCCCAGAACACCGGCAATATCGCAAGGCTGTGCGCGGCGACCGGTTCGATCCTGCATCTGGTGGGGCCGCTCGGGTTTCAGCTGACGAGCAGTCAGTTGAAGCGATCCGGCCTCGATTATTGGAAGTCCGTTCAATTGAGCCGGTATCTGAACTGGGAGGAATTTGATCAAAGCCGGGAGTCCGCGAGCCCGTCTCGAAGGTGGTATTTGAGCACCAAGGGGAAGACTCCCTACACTTCGGCCGAGTTCCGGTCGGGCGATAGCCTGATATTCGGGAGCGAGTCAAAGGGATTGCGGGCTGATTTGCTTCAAAAGGCCGGAGACAGCGTGTTAACGGTTCCTATGCAGGTGGAGCATGTGCGTTCCCTGAATCTGGCGACCACGGCGGGAATCGTGCTCTATGAGGCCTTGCGCCAGGTTCAAGTGCAGCAGGGCAGAAGAGGCTTGCCCCATTCCCCCGACGGCCTTCATAATGACACCAGGCATGAGTGAAGATCATCCAATCGGTGTTGAGACGGCGGATATTGAAACCGCTTCGGACGGTTATGCCCGCCGGTTTTCGGGATCGATCGGAACCTGGATGCTTGGTGTTCAGGAGCGGATCACGACCCGCATGCTGGAGGCCACGCCCGGTGCTTCCGTGCTGGATGTTGGCGGAGGGCATGGGCAACTCGCGCTGCCGCTCTGCCGGCTGGGGTATCCCGTTACCGTTCTGGGTAGCGACCTGTCCTGCCGGAATCGAATCGAGGCGGCGGTGGAGAGCGGAGCGTGCCGTTTTAAAGTGGGCAATGTGGTCGACTTGCCTTTCCCGGATCAATCCTTTGACACGGTGATATCCTTCCGCCTGTTGCCGCATTGCACGGCATGGCCGGTGCTGATCAGGGAACTTTCACGCGTGGCCCGGCGGGCGGTGATCGTGGATTATCCTGCCGGCCAGGGGTTCAATGCTCTGGCCCCCGCATTGTTTGGCGCCAAGAAAAAATTGGAAGGCAATACCCGTGAGTGGAGGATGTTCACCCATGCCGAGGTGGACGGAGAATTCTCAAGGTGCGGCCTGATACCCGGACGGCATGTCCCGCAGTTCTTTCTGCCCATGGCGCTTCACCGGGCCCTGCGTTGCCGGCCTCTTTCGCAAGCCGCGGAGGCGGTCTGCCGAGGTCTTGGCTTGACGCGCCGCTGGGGTTCTCCGGTGATTGCCGAGTATCTCAGGCAGCGCTGAATCTAGTGCCGCGACTAGCGGAAGACTTCGGTCTTCACCGGTATCGAATCCGCCGCGCCTTTGCGCGTTACCGAGATAGAGGCCGCCTTGCAGGCAAAGGCAAGGCATTGATCGGGCGGAAAACCTTGGATCCGGGAGGCGGCGTAATACCCGATAAAGGTGTCCCCGGCGGCGGTAGTGTCGACCGCCTTCACTTTAGGCGCCGGCGCAAACCATTGTCGGCTGCCTGATTTCAACAGGGCGCCTTTCGCTCCCAATGTCATCAGGATTTCAGCCTTGGGGAATGTGCGGGACAAGGCCGCCAGCGCGGCCTTGCCGGCCTTCTTTCCGGAGAGATCGGCGGCTTCGATTTCATTCACGATAAACAGGTCGACCAGGGAAAGGGGATAATCCAGGACGCCGCGATCAAATGGAGCAGGATTGAACCAGATCTTCATGCCGGCCTTGTGTGCCGCCTTCATCATGTCAGGGATGCCATTCACTTCATTCTGAAGCAGCAGGATGTCGTCTTTTCCGAATTGGGCGATGGTCTCGAGGATTTCGCGGCGTGTGAGGGTGCGGTTGGCGCCGGGGAACAGGACTATGGAATTCTGCCCGCTGCCGGCAACCTGGATGATGGCGTGGCCGGTGGGGCCCGGATCCCGCCTGATAAATTGCACATCGGCTCCGGCGGCCTTCAGGTTTCGGACGATCCAGTCGCCGTCGGCTCCTGTTCTGCCAGCATGGAAGACGCGGACCCCGGCCTTGGCGAGCGCCATGGACTGGTTGTTGCCCTTGCCGCCTGCAAAGCGTTCGCAGGACAGGCTGGAGAGCGTTTCCCCGGGCCTGACGATATGGGGCACCCTGTATACGAGGTCAATATTGATGGAGCCGAAGTTAAGTACTTTCATGGTGCACTGCATCTGGATTCATCTGAATGTGATGGCATTTCTACTGGATGCTTGCCCGTTGGTCGAGTATTCATTTTACTGCGTCTCACAGGCCGTTAACACCTTGTGGCTACCTATATTTGGTGCAACATCATGAATCAAGGGGGATGGCAGGATGAAATGGCGTGTGTTCCCGACAGTCAGCCTGTCCCCGGAATTTCGAAATTTCCCCAATCAGTTGAATCTCCTTTCGACTTGTGGGTAATAGAATGGTGGTGTGGGAGGGGGCCTCAGCGATGGGGTTCCCTATCCCGAGGGCGGCTATTTGTGTTCAATGATCCCAAGTGTTTTTGCCACTGAAGCCAACCTTCGATCTCTGGTCCACAAGGGAGAGTGACTCATCAGGGCAGATGCCAGCAAATGCATGTCAATCCAGCCCAACCCCTTGCCG
>CAYOQM010000016.1:0-555 GCA_964406065.1 uncultured Verrucomicrobiota bacterium | reverse complement strand
CTTCTTCGTGAGTGGCAATGGTGACCAAGGGTAATTCCGATAGCAATGCCAGAAGTTCGCCTCTGTTCGACAGATTTCCGCAAGCCAACTCACCAATGACGAAGGGATGAGTTGTGACCTGCCCCGATGAAAGAAAGTCCTGCAGCAACGGTTCTCCCCGCCTCAGGTGATCGACCCAAACAGACGTGTCGACAAACACAGAGTGCATCAAGCCGCTCTCCGCCTCGGTATCGGACGCAATGTCTTTTCCGTACCCCCAAGACTTGCCAAGCGTTTGGCGCTTTCCAGCGCAATAAGCGCTTCAAGCCCTTTTTGGACAAGGGATGTCTTTTCCTTGATGCCCGTGATGGTTGCGGCTTTCCGAAGCGTCTGATCGTCAATATTAAGTGTTGTTCTCATGCATATATGTATGCACATATCTGGCATCAGATGCAAGTTTCATTTTCTCGCCAACGGCGCAGGTCAGGTTCCGAGCGGAACGCGAGGTAACCTGGACTTTCTGGTGTGCGCCCAGCATGGGCGCGTTGTAAATGGGGTGAAAGTCCCCTGTAGGAG
>CAYOQM010000015.1:9451-20975 GCA_964406065.1 uncultured Verrucomicrobiota bacterium | reverse complement strand
GCATGCCTAATCCACGCTGCCAGCGTTCGTTCTGAGCCAGAATCAAACTCTCCGATAAAAATAAAACCATCAGCCTGTTTCCAGACCAACGGAGTTTGACTTAAGTTCGTCCTACCTGCATTTCGCAGACAGAACCAGAACAGTTGCTTAACAAATCACACCACTTCCGAATCGAAGTGTATTCTTGCAGGTTATTCTATTGTCAAAGATCAAGACACAAAAAGATCCAAACTCTGGTCTTCTTAACTTTCGTTCAGCCGACCAGAACTCGGCTCATTCGTGTCGTATTTCAGAGACTCAATGTCTCGATTGCTAGAACACTTATAGGTAATCCCACGCTGAATGTCAAACGACTCCTTAATAAATTTTCAGGTTTTCTTAGAAACTACACAAAACAAGGAAAATTACAGCACTATCGCCGCTCAACATGCCCGTCATGATAGACAACATTCCCCCCCCTCGTCTTGCCTTTAACATGCCACGCCCCGACCTGATTGGTCGCGATCTGCGAGATCGGGTTTGGCGTGGGCGATGCGGGCGAATTGCTCAATATGGAACTGTCAGCAAAAATCATCGTCGTCGCACCCTGAAGTCCATATATATTGGCACCGCTCGCCCCCAGGTTCATCCCATAGCTCCATTGGGCATCGTTGACACCACAAGTACTCTTCATGACAAACGTGGGGCAAATATAAACCTCCGCAGAATTGTGCGCGTAACTCCATAGACTGCCGTTAGTTATGCAGGCCATGCCTAGCGTCCCTCTCCATGCGTAAGAGCCTCCAGATCCTGCCGTTTCTGAAGCATAACTAGCCTTGTACCATGCCACCCACCCGTGAATATGCGTCTTGTTGCCCGTCCCGTCATCAAGCCAATAACTTGCCGACGGCGGGAGGAATTGATTGTCCGTAGCATAGTTGAGTGACGCTAATTGGAGCTGACGTAAATTGGACTGACACTTGGCATTGCGCCCAGACTCTAGCGTCTTCTGTAAAGCAGGAAACAGCAATGTGGCAAGAATGACGATAATCACAATAACCACCAGCAGTTCAATCAGTGTAAATGCAGGTTTTTGTGCCGTTTTCATGCTTCCTCCTCCACGCTATTTTACAATCAATGATCTTTGCCTACAGTCATCGGACACCTCATGCGACCTCACTCACTTCTGCAAGTCTCAACAATTTACGCCGGATCACGCACTTTAACAATGTTTTTGCATCGAAAGTCACTGATTTCCTTGTCCTGCCGCAGCCTGAACGGCTATACTATCCTCAAGTGATGAATAGCTAATTCCACGGAAAGAACAACTATGCGGCTCAAATCATCGTCTTTCATCCTGGCTTCGATAATCACCTTCCTGACCCTGCAGGGTTCAGCCTTGGCGGGAATCCAGGCCTCGGAAAACTTCGACTCCACCAATGCCTGGGGTGTACTCCCCATTTCCAGCTTTTCAAATGTAACCAACGCGAACAACTGGATCATTAACAACTGCCAGATCGTAAGTAATGACGCTGTGGGATTGGGCAGCATTCCCAGTCTCCCTTTCGTGGTCAAGTTCGCCGCCGGGGGAGGAACTAATTCCTGGATCATCAGCCCCTGGATTTCGAACGGCGTGGGTTCGATCGTCTACTCCGCCAGATTGCTTCAGGCCAGCCCCTCGAATCAGGTCATTGCAGAATATAATTACGGGGACAAGACCAACTGGCTGCCCATGGCCGTCACCAATCAACTGGTCTCGACCTTCTGGACAACCTTCACCATTACCAACACACAATTCTCCAGCAGCAATCAATATGTCCGGCTTCGGAAACTGAATAATGTGACCTCGGGCAACATCTTTATTGACTCCATCTCCATCACCTACCCGCCCGCCATCCTGTCCGTCACCAACCTTTCCTGCACTCCTTTGGCCCCTGCAGAAAGCGACTCCCTCGCCGTCAGCGCTTCCCTGGCTGTTAACGGATACCCCGACTCTTTCTCTGCCACCACGTTCTGGAGACGCTCCTCCGACACCACATGGACCGCCATTCCCATGATTACCAATCACCCCAACGGCTATGGGTTTGCCACATTGACGAACATCCCTGCCCAATCCGCCTTCACCCCGATTAATTATTTTGTGCAGGCGGCACAAGTATCGGACGGCGCCACCTACGTCACGAATTCCATCACCAATACCGTCATCTTCTTCCCCGGCTCCTCCTACACCAACATGCTGGTCACAGGCCCCATCAACACAAGCCTGCGACTCTCCTCAAGTTACCAATGGCAGGGAGTCGCCTATGTTTCCAACTCCCCCGCCGCCTTCCGCTTCCAGGGCACAAGCAACGGTGTAAACACCGCTTGGGGCGACAGCAACCAGACCCTCTCCAACATCCTGGCCAACGGCACGGCCGACCTGAATGCCACCAATATCATCCTCACCACTACCAATATCGGCTACCACCTCTTCGCCTTCAACGAGACCAGCCTGACCTATACGGTGCGGTCCTGTGCCTACGAGAACTTCGCCTCATGGACAAACCAGTCGTTTGGAACCAGCACAAACAGCGCGACCCAGTGGATCCTTTTCGGCGGCGCCATCAGCAATGAAGCCAGTCCCGTCCTGCCGGGGCAATACGCCATCCTCAACGGACAGCAGGGCGCCAGCACCAACGCCTATCTCCTCTCCCCCCTCCTGACCAACGGCATCGGCAATATCTCGTTCTGGTACCGGAAAGCCGGTTCCTCCAACACCCTCAGCGGCACACTGGCCGTCCAGATTGCCCCCACCCCGTCCACCCCCTCTTCCAACTGGGTCACCGTGGCAACCTTGTCTAACATTCTTTCCTCCTCGTATGCCTTCGCAAACATCCCCTTGGCGGATCTCAACAACCAGGCCGTGCGCCTGTTGAACAATCCCGGCGGAGGGAACTCGCAAGTCAGCATCGACGAAGTGGTCGTCACCGCGCCCGGCGCCGCCGTCTACGCCAGTAACCTGACCAATTCCCCGTCAGCCCCCGGCTCGGTGGATACCGTCGCCATCAGCGTCGACCTGACCCCCAACACATGGGCAACCCTCACTAATGTGGGGGTCTGGTACCGGGGCAGCACAAACGTGGCGTTCGATTTTCAACCCATGACGCTTACGGGCCCGAACCATTACAGCACCACAACGGGCCTTCCCGCCATGGCCGGAAGGATGGAATACTTCATCCAGTACTTTTATTCAGGGCTTCTGGGGCAATCCCCTGTCTATTTCCCGACTGGCAGCCCCAGTCAACCGTACAGTTACAGCACCACAAACACCGTAGTCGACTACCGCTATGAAACCTTCGATTCTTCAAGCGCATGGGGGGGGCTCCCTATTTCGGTTTTCAGTAATGCCACCAACGCCCTCACCGGCTGGATCATCAACAGCGCACAAATCGTGACTAACAACTCCTCTCAGTTTGGCGACACCAACTCAACCCCGTCATACCCGTATGTGCTGAAACTCTCAACGGTCCTCACGAATTCGCTGGTCATTAGTCCCTGGCTGTCCAACGGAGTCGGCTCGGTTGTTTTTTCCGCTCGATTATTTCAGCAGGCCCAGACCAACCGGGTCATCGTGGAATGCAACTATGGAGACGGAACAAACTGGATCCAGCAGGGCCAAACCAACTTCCTGAACTCGACCAACTGGACGGCATTCACCAACACAATACTGTCAACCAGCAACCAATACATCAGATTGCGCAAAATTAATTACGGCTCCAGTTTTAATGTTTTTTTTGATAACATCTACTGCGCTCCCTACCCCGCCGCCATCTCCGTCACCAATGTCTTCCTGAACCCCGGCTATCCGGCTGCCGGCCAATCCGTCCGGGCGACCTGCAGTGTCCAATCCCTTACCCCTCTACAGCCCCCGCTCAGCACAACACCGACCTTCTACTGGTTCCCACTCAACGGTCCCACCAATACCATTCCAATGATTAGCGCCGGGGGAGGCTCCTATGCCACCACCTCTCCTTTCGCCCTTACCAACCTTACACGCGGCTACCCGGTGACCTACTGGGTCTCCTGCTCATTCGCCGGATTCAACGCCGTCGCTGCCGACAACCTGAGCCCCCGCTCATCCGCGACCAACACCTTCATCACCCAGGCCTACAGCGGCTCCTACAGCAATCTGGCCGGCAGCATTGGCACCACAAACATCACCGGCCGTCTCCTGACCAATGGCCTGTGGCAAAGCATCATCTCGGTGGATACAACCGCCACCAACTTCTCCCTACAGGGATACGCCTACTCAACCGGGTCGGGCTACGCGACTTCGACCCTGACCCTTGGCAATTCAAGCAACTGGCAGTACACCGCACCGCTGGCGGACGTGGCATCAACCGGTCAGGCTCCTCTTTATGTGAACCTTACCAAGGGAAAATATCTCGTTAGGTTCGATGAAAGCACGGGGCAATACCTGGTTCTCCGCTGCGCTTGGCAGGATTTCGACATCGGCGAAGGCGACGGTAACACTTATAAGGGAACCTTCGTAGGAACCGGAAATGGCGGTGCCCAGCTGGATTTTGATGACTGGCCCGTCAACTCCACCACTGTCCGGAGTGAGGATTTCGCGGGCACCCCTTGGAACGGATACACCACCTGGACCAATGGCGTGGGCGGAGGAGTAGGCTGGTATGTCTATAACAGCAAAAACGTCAGTTATGCAGGTAAGACCGCCATGCAGACCTTTACCAACATCCTCGACTATAAGTACTCGTTCATCGCCCAGGGGAGTCACTTCGGAAATAACCCGCTGCGAGGTATCGGGAAAGTCTCCTACGCTTACGCAGTTGCGACCAATATCGTGCCGGTAACACTGGGAACCTACATCGGACGAACCAGTGATTACCCTCCTCCCAATGTTGGCGACACCACATACACTACGTTCCAAGATTATGCTTCTTGGAGCTTAATGCCTAACTTTATGCCTCTCAGCAACGTTACCAACCAGAGTTACAGAACCAACAGTGTTTATCTGGCCACAAACCAGACCTTCGACATCATTTTCGATCATATTTCAGGCACACAAAGCGTGTATTTCAGCAGTGTCAGCGTTGGAGAATGGTATTCGGAATCCCAGACCACCGACCTCAGCGGTTGGCTGGTGACCGGATATTATGTCGAGACAAATGCCTCTGCAGGCACCACTAACGAGAACTGCATCCGGCTCGACGGCACGCGAACAGCAACCCCCACCAATCAATTCGTGCGCTCCCCGGTCATCCCGGGTGGTATCAAGTACATTGAGTTCAATTATTCAGGCGACTGTTTTGTCGGATCGCCCACCAATAATCCCATTAGCTTCAACGTCGAGTTAAGCACAAATACACCTGACAACTGGGGGATCCTGGACACCATCAGCACCAACTTTAACAACAACCTCGGCACAAGCTACTATACTTACAAGCGAATACTGGACACCTCCACTCCGAATCTTTATGTCAGAGTTCGAAACACGACCCCGCGCCCGGGCGCCCTCCTGCTGGATAATTTCAGCATCCCGGGATACGCCACAACTAATGACTGGAAGATCAACAATATGGCAGTCAAGTGGTGGAATGAAGGACAAAAGACCCCGCCTTCTCCCCGCCAGTTCTATCTGGGCGCGGGATATCTCAACAATTCCCGCACCTCGAACCTGGCCTCTCCTACCAGTACAGACTTCCCGAACACCAATACTTTTCCCTACATCAGGACACCCGTGCTGGCGGACGGAGTGGGAGAAATCAGTTTCTGGTACCGGAACTGGACCACGAACGGAACCGTCATGCCATCAAAGCTCGTGATCCAGACGGCTGTTACGGATACCGGTGAAGGAGATTGGAACAATACGGTGGCCATCGTCAGTAATATCGTCAACACCAACGACTATCTCTATTTCCAGATATCGCTCTATGACACCACCAGTCGTTATGTAAGAGTCTACAATGACGACCTTTACACAACATCTGTCAGCAGGGTTTGCCTCGACGATATCCTGGTGACGGCCCCCCTGGCCTCGTCTCTGACGCTCTCCAACCTTACCGTCACGCCCAGCATCCCGCTGCCGACAAACACCGTGGATATCTCGGTCGACGTCTACCGCATGTTCTACAACCCGCTCATTACCGGAATGACCGGATATTTTGCCGCGGCAAGTTCCTATGCAGGGCTCACGTCTGCAGGCCTGACGCCCAGGCCCATGTCCTGCATTTCCACCAACAGTTATGCCTACGGGAAGTGGTATCGCTACAAGACCACTGCCAGCAGTCCCATTCCAACAGAGGCGAGCGACACCTTTGTGAAATACCTCGCCCAGGTCTCATTCACCGGCCTGCACACCGAGGTGACCAGCCCGCAAACCAATAAGACCTTCAGCCCCTATCCTTACTGGCTATCGCCCCTTGATAAATCCTGCGGCACCAATCAGGCGTTCTACGTTGTCCTCTCCTGCCCAACCGGCTCGGTATGGATCAATGAGATCAATGTGCAGGACTTGTCAGAGTGGTTATATGGATTGACGACTGAGAAATATGTGGAAGTATGCGGATTGACCAATGTTAACCTCATCAATTGGACCTTTCAGATCCTCAATACTGACGGCTCCACCCAATCCATGTATGTCGTCACTAATTCATTCCCTATTCCAAACGTCACATCTGGCTTCGGTTTCTTTGTTCTAGGTGACACTAACACAACATATAGAAACCTGACCTTGACCAATGCGCTTCCTTCGGAAGGAGGCGTTAGACTTATTAGGGCATCAGGGATTTACGCCGACGCTGTGGCTTTTGCCGTTTTACCGGGAAATGTTTCATTCCTATCAGGGCAAGGATTCTTCTATGCAGGTGACGACGACCTACTTAGCGATGCATCACTATCATTGACAGGCACCGGACAAGTCAGGAAAGCATTTACTTGGATAAATTCAGCTAATTACTCTGTAAGTTTACCGAATGACGGCCAATTCCTGCAGGGGTCGAACACCACAACCTACATTCCGCCACCAACAGTCACCATCATCACATTCCTTGTCAATACCTCCAATATTTGGATGGAATGCTCGGGAGCGACGAATGGCTGGAGCCCTACCCCTTGGTTCTCCACCAACCTGACGAATACCAACGGGTGGTGGCGTCATATCCCGTTCAATTCGACAATGACCTCCAGCAACACCTATCAGGTGTATTTCTCAAGGACCAATCTGACACCCTGCTTCTACAAGGTCGTAGTAACTAATGGGATGTGAGGTGCAGTTTCTCGTGGCCTAGGCTCAAAGGCGTGCCACAGACTGCTGCCGTGGCGGGTGTTGCTCGTTCATATTACCGACCGGCTCACGAGTGGATCCTCAGTTATCCAGGATCTTAAAGCTTCTGACATACACCGGATGCTGCCCTTGGGTATTGGCAACCGGATCACGCCAGACCTCTGCCATCGCCCGGAGTCCGTTAAAGACATTCGGGTTGATACTCTTGGCCCCCTGGGAATACAGGAGAATCATGAAGTAGTTCTGCCGGTAATGGAACAGGTCCGCAGACTCCCTCAACACGGCCTGCCGCTGGAAAGGAGTTAACGCTCCCGAAGGATCAACGATGTCCATCAAGGCGGCATTAGTGGCGTAGTTCGACATCAGGCTTATCGGCACCTGAGATTGATTCATCAACGCTGCAGCCAAACTGTCTGCCTGTGCAAGCGACACAGGCACCCCGCCAGCACCCGGGTATTTTTCCAAAGGGAGTCCAGCAAACACCGATCTCAACACATCCGGCGACCGACTGTTAACATTCACCAACCCCCTACGGTTTGTCGAAACCTGCACCATGAAATTATCAGCAACTCTATCAACCGGCACTTGTGTTCTTTGATCATTAAACAGTTTTACCGTGCTCCACTTGTCAATCTTCTGTGAACCACGCAACAAATAAGAAAGTTCACCCACATTGTGCAATGGTTCTCCAGCAACATACATATCGGCGTAACCATTGACATACGCCTTACGCGCATTAGTATAAACTGTCATTATCATGTTTGGACTAGAGACAGTTCCTGCTACTAACAGAGCATTGGGATAATAACTCCATTGTTGTGCAGCGCTTTGAGTATCCCAATTAAACCTCGGGTCATAAGATTCAAATCCACAAACACCACCATTGGGATTCACAGCAACACGCATTTCACGTCCTGTCACCGTGAAATAACTGCCAATCACATAAGGGTATGGCGCTGAATCCACAGGAATTCCTCCCTGTGTTACCTGAGCGCCAACTTTGACAATAAGTTGAATGGGATCATTAGTGGTATATGGCGTGGATGGTGCCGCAATGGTAAAGTTCGCAACTTGATACGGCAGTGCAGGTATTCCTGAAAAAGTTTGAATATTAGGAGCTTTGACAGTGGGCACATACTGAGGAAAGGTGTTAACTCCTGAAACAGAGATATCAGCCGCAACCTTGTATGGCTGCACAGGGCTCGCTTTCACAAATGGAAAGTACAATTCAACATCCACATTAACCAATGTCATACACTTAGGCGGGGTTCCGGCCACAATCCGATTTGTCATAGTCATTTTGATTTCGTTAATCATCGGAACCGCTTTCGTCAACGGCGAACCCAGGTCATCAGAATTAAGCGGCAGCACTGAAGGATCTACGTAGCAAAGCAGGTTACTATAGACAAAACTCGCCTCCACTATGCCGCTACGGGTTAGGGCGTTAATAATGTCCGCTCTACGTCCGGCATTCCTGAGGGCATTGAAATCCCCCGAAATATCCACCAATCCCAAATCCGCCCCCCCGTGGTAATTTGTTGGAAACTTTGAGAACGTTACCAGGCTCTTTGAAGGACCCGCCAAAGCCGAGGCAACCTTGACATTGAGCTCCTGCATGGTCTCGTACGGCCTGTTTGCGGCAAGAAGTGCGGAATTCCCTGCATTTCCGACCTCAGACAAAGCTGACAACTGGATTTCGGACACGTTGGTTCCGCTGGCTCGATCTCCGCCCCCGGCATAGTTGACATCCAGCAAACCTGAACAATTCAACACCACCCAGGAATACTGCCCACCCACTTGCGAAGGCGCATTAATCCATTGCGGCAAGACCGTAGTTCCCGCTAGTACGGAAGAAGGGATCCAATTGGTAACTGAACCCGTCATGGCACACTGATTGGTTCCACCGGTGCCCGTGGACTGCAATACATCGAACGGGGGGTACATGGCATTGCCAACATTGCCCTCTAAGGCGTCCAACGCCCGCCCCATGGCCACCTGCAGGAGCTCGCGGTTCTGTATATCCGCCCTGAAGTTGTTGGCCGCCGCCCGTTCGGTCCGCATGAAGATGGCAAAGGTCACCCCCATCACCGTCATGAGGGCCAACATGCCGATCACAAGAATCAGCGCCACACCTTCACGGTTGCCGCAAACCTGACATCTCTTCCTGTTCATGTTTGCTCCCAGAAAACTGCGGTTGTTCACAAGTGATTCCGATCACGGTTAAGGAAAATGAAACCGGCATGAAATACATTGTTCGAGATCGTTACCGTAACCGTGCCGGAAATCGGCATCCCGGAATCCGTCATTCCGATGGTGGTGACCTGCACATCGCTATCATTGAGATCGGGGGCAAGAGCCGAGGCCGAATAATTGACCTGATGAATGGCCCCGGTTCCACTTTTTGCAGTATCAAGCACGTAGAATGTGGCGGGAAGACCCGAAACATTGAAAGCCGAACTGCTGGGATCCGGGACGGCCTTGGACAACTCCCGGGCGAGAAAGTCCGCCACCGACCGACCATTCATAACCGATTCAGCCTTCTCCACCCCGGTACTCCACGAAAGCCCGGCCTGCTGGAAAATGCGCGCCACGATCAGCATAATGATCATCAGGATCGCCATGGCCACTAGAAGTTCAATCAAGGTAAACCCTGAAATCCCCCTTCTGGCTTCTGGATTCCCAATTCTGGATTCCTGTATCCCCATCTCAATTCCCCGTATAGTAGAATTCCGTATAGAAGACATTTTGTGTCTGGAACGGCCCATACTGCCCGTCACAAGTGGTTAAGGTGGCTGCATAGATGGGGCGGGGACCGGCGCCCACGGTTGAAACATCCAACCTGTAGCGGATGTAATATCCATGAGTTTCCGACGCGGAAGCCGTCGCGGGCTTCATCCAGAGGACACTGTCAAGGGTATTCATCTTCAAGGGCACCCCTCCTGGCAAGGTGGGAAGATCGGGACATCCCGCATCCCAGGTGGTGGCGTTGGTCACCGTGGCCGCCGACCCGCGAATCCCATTGAACGCCACGCTGGCAAACAAGCCAGCCCGGGTATCCGCCACATCGTCCACCATATTCTGCAAACCGGCCGGAAACAGCGCAAAGACACACAACAGACCCAACCCGACTGCCAGCATGGCCAAAGCCACTTCTACCAGGGTAAACCCCTGTTTCGCACCAACTACGCCTTGAGTACCCTTGCTCATAATTCCTTGCTTGCTCCCGTCAATTTCCAGATAACTATCCTTTTTGAGCCTCCACCCGGCGATTTGTCTGTAATCGTGTTTGTGGGCGTTCCCGCTCCGCCCTCCACACTCCCCGACGGCGAGAAGGTGATCGTAGGCTCGTCAGGCGTCACCGTGATGCCGGGCGTGAAATAGAGGATTCGATTCGTGGAGCCCGCGCTCGTGGGATACGACACGGTCATGCGGTCGGCGGCAATCTCCACCCTGACATTCTGCCGCTTCGTCACGGCTTGCTGCCGTGCCAGCATCAGGGTTGTCCGCATGGACATGGCCGCCCCGCGCAGTTCCGCTCCACGCCGCATGCCTAGGATTCCCAGCGTACTGATCCCCATCAAAAGCACCATGATGCCCATGACGACGAGGAGTTCAATTAAGGTAAATCCACTACGCCTGTTCATTATTGCACAATAACCTTATCATTAATGACATTGATTGTGATCACAAAAGGCTTGCGGGTAGCCGTATTGCTCACCACTGCGTTCACATCCCAATACCCCCTGGCTTTAGTGTTGAATGTCCCGTTGCCCAATAGATAATCACGCACCAGAATATAATTGTCCGGCGATAGTGACGAGGCGCTGGGTGAGTTCTCGGCTGTAGGCCAGTAGCCATAGTCAGCGCGAAAGTTCCTGATGGCATTAGCAAATGCACTCGCGGTCGCCTCCGCCTCGCGCTGTCTGGATCGTTGCATCATTCCCTGGATTGCCGGGATCAGGATCGTCATCAGGATGCCGATAATCGCAATAACCACCAGCAATTCCAGCAACGTGAACCCTCTGCGGAAGGGCTTCCCCACCCCCGTACTGGCTTCTGAATTCTGACTCCTGACCTCTCGCATTCTCACTCCCAGCTTTTTATGTAATCCTTGTATTGTGACGCGGCCTTCCCTTTGCTGCCCCACGACCACGCCGCCACCTGGCGGTAAAGTATTGCGGAATCAACTGTAACACTACTGTCCCCCAAGGCTATCTGGTAGGCGCTCTTCCAGGGATCAATGAAATTCTGCGACGAATC
>CAYOQM010000015.1:0-9441 GCA_964406065.1 uncultured Verrucomicrobiota bacterium | reverse complement strand
AATCGAGTGATTTCCGATCAAACTCCATGTAGCGTATCCCTTTGGAATTTTTCGAGGTATCGACTCCCGTCAGAAACTCCACCACGCTTTTATTTACAGACAACGTTGCGGGCCCAATGTTTCCCGCCGCATCCCATGTCCTGTAGTCCAACAACACCGCCCTGAACGCCATGTCCAATTGACGGACATCCGCCTTGGCTTTTGTTTCACGCCCTCTAGTCATCGCCACCTTGAACACGGGAAACAATAACCCCGCCAACAACAAGATAATAACCGTCACAACCAGCATTTCGATCAGGGTAAACCCAGCAGTCCAAAGATTGTTTTTAATTTTCATAGCCACTGCCTTTGCGCTACTCGTTTTGCGAAACACCCAGGTCATCCGCCGTATTAGGTTTTCCGTCAGGTCCTAATGAGAACAGCACATATCCGTCGCAATTGGGATTGGGACGGTATATCAGCCCCCGACTCCAGGCATCCGTGATGGAATCCGTCTGGTTTGTCGTGGTAATGGTATCAAAGCCAGCCATTCCAAATAGCACATTGGTCTTCGACACTGGTGCAATCACAGGCGGACTGACATCCATCACAAATTTCCTCCAGGTTGCGTAGCGCTGATTGGAGGTGTCATGTCCAAGATAAAACGACACGCCCCGAATCTCAGCGGCGGCCAGGTTGGAGCTGATATTAAAGGAGGTGGAATTCTGGCCCACGGAACGCTTGTAAATTGTCTCGCTGGTATTCGGATAAGAACCGACCGCGACATAGTAAGCTTCCAGCGCATTCCGGGTCTGTTCCAGGACATAAAGCGTCCTGGAAACCCCGGCCTTACGGGTCACTACCGATAGCATCTTCAGGGATATGCCGACCAGGATGAGGATGACGGCAATAACCACAAGCAGTTCAATCAGGGTGAAGGCACGACGGCCGTGATTGATTGAAGAAACGAAACCGATGCGTTGATTGCTCGTTTTCACACTCACCTCCACTAACGGAATACTACCACATTCCTGCATTTTCAGCAAACCCGCCCCTGATCGTCCTGATCCATACCTTATCAGGGGCGGCTACAAAACCGAAACATGTATAATTACTTTACAAATTCCCGATAATCGAGATCAACGGCAGGAACATGGCAATCACGATCGTCCCCACCACAACCGCCAGGAAAATAATCATGATCGGCTCAATCACCGAGGTCAAGGCTTCAACCGCTGTATCCACTTCATCATCATAGGTTTCCGCGATTTTCATCAACATCTCGGGTAGCGCGCCGGTTTCCTCGCCCACCTGGATCATGCTAACCACCATGGAGGGAAATACCCCGGACGCCTCCAGGGGCACCACGATGGTTTCCCCCTCCTTGACACTGTCGTGCACCTGGACGACCGCCTTTGACAACACGGCGTTGTTGGTGACCTCGCGCACAATGTTAAGGGCCTGGAGAATCGGCACACCACCGGTCAATAGGGTGCCCAAGGTTCGCGAAAAATTGGAAATCGCCGTCTTGCGCACAAGCGAGCCAAAAATGGGCATCCGTAGTTTCATCCGATCCAAGGCCTGCCGCCCCTTCTCGGTCTTGCTCATGGACTTGAACGCCACCACCACTACGATGATCAGACCCAGGCCGATATACCATCGCTGCGCAATAAAGTTACTGGTGCCAATCACCATTTCCGTCAGGATGGGCAAGGATCGACCCTGCAGCAAGTCGTCGAAGATCGCCTTGAACTTCGGGATCACATAGACCATCAGCACCGCAACAATCGCCACCGCCATGACCATCACGACGAGCGGATAGACCATCGCCCCCTTGACCTTGTTCTTGATCTTCTCGCTTTTTTCCATGAACTCCGCCAGACGGATGAGAATGGCCTGAAGGGCTCCGGACGCCTCGCCAGCCCTGACCATGTTCATGTAGAAAGGTGTGAAGATCCGGGGGAACTGAGCCAGGGACTCGGCAAAAGTGCTGCCGCTTTCCACCGACTCCGCCATGCCCTGCAAAGCCGCACGGAACGCCGGCGTCTTCTCCTGCCGTTGCAGCACATGCAATCCCTTCAACAGGGGCAGTCCGGCATCGGCCAGAGTCGCTAACTGACGGGTGAATAACATGATCTGCTTAGACGTCACCTTGGCCTGGAACATCGAGCCCATGAATGAAGGCATTTTGATCTCGATATTCATTCCCCCCTTCCGGGCTGGCGCTTGACCGCCGGGAGTCTTGGAAGACGCCATGCCGCGAAGCGGTTTCTTCGCGCCTCGCCCGCCGCTCAAATCGGTTACGCTGGTAGGGAACAGCCCTTTTTCCTTGATAGCGGCCAGCGCGCGGGCCTCGTTGTCGGCATCAATCATGCCCTCCACTTCGCGCCCCTTGGGATCCATGGCAACATATCGGAATTTAGGCATAGCAGGACTCCATAGTTGGATTCGGTCAGCCTATTACGCCAGTCCGCCCGATGCAATATAAAATCGGTTGAAAGAGTGTCCTGATCTTGACCTTCCTGCCGGTTTTCTCCATTCTTTCCACCCTGTCAGTGTTGCAGCAGGGCAGCCTCAATCAGCAGGAGAACAGATGACAACGTTTCCAGAATTGAGATTCAGGCAGGTTCACCTCGATTTCCACACCTCCGAGCATATTGGTGATGTCGGGGCGGACTTTGATGAAACACAGTTCATCGGCGCCTTGAAAAAGGGGCATGTGAACTCAGTCACACTCTTCGCGATGTGCCACCATGGCTGGAGCTACTATGACACGAAGGTCGGCAAACCCCACCCGCATCTGAAAACAGATTTGCTGCCAAGGATGCTGAAGGCCTGCAAGGCGGCGGATATTGAAGCGCCGGTCTATATCACCGCCGGCTGGAATGAACGCATGGCGGAAGAACATCCCGATTGGGTGCGTCTGGAGAAAGACGGACAATTGCAGTATATGCCTGCGCCGGGGAAGCCTGACGATGCCAGACCCTGGGGATGGCGCACGCTCTGTTTCAACACCCCGTATGTTGATTTCCTCTGCGAAGTGGCCCGGGAAGTGGTCTCGAGGTACGCCCCGATTGGGATCTTTTTCGACATCACATTTGAACGGGCCTGTTACTGCGAGAACTGCGTCAAAAGCATGACCGAAGCAGGTCTTGATCCCAACGACGAGGCTGTCGCCGCCAGGTTTCAGCGACAAGTCTATGTGAATTATCTGAAGAAAACGAGCCAGGCGATATGGTCGCTCAATCCCCATACCCGTGTTTTCCACAACGGCGGGGCCAACCGCCGCGCCTGCGATGATTTCTATCCGTATTTTTCGCACTTTGAAATCGAGTCACTTCCCACCGCCTTCTGGGGTTATGACCACTACCCGCTCAACGCCAAGTATTTTCTCCCGCGCGGCATGGATTTTCTGGGCATGACCGGCAAGTTCCACCAGTCATGGGGTGAATTCGGCGGCTTTAAAGGCCCCAATGCCCTCAAGTTCGAATGCCTCCACATGCTTTCCCTCGGCTCAAAGTGCAGTATCGGAGACCAATTGCATCCCTCGGGGAAAATGGATGAGGATACCTACCGCATCATCGGCGAAGCCTATAACCTTGTCGAACAGCGCGAAACATTTGCGAAAGGATTAAGGCCTGTGTCGGATATTGCCGTGGTCAGCGCCTCCACAGCCACCGGAAAACCGGATCGCGAGGATGCCGAGACAGGCGCCTGCAAGATGCTGCTTGAGACTCAACGCCAGTTTGACATTGTTGATACCGCGACAATGGACTTTTCAAAGTACCGCGTCATCATCCTTCCGGACGAAGTGCCGGTGTCCGGAGACTTCGGGCTAAAGCTTAGAAAGTTTATTAAATCCGGCGGAGCGGTCCTCCTCTCGGGCGAAAGCGGAATGGATCAAGAAAGTGGTACTTTCAATGTCGATTGCGGCGTGCAAGGGGTTGGCAAGTCAGAGTGGGACATAGACTATACTGTCGTGGGCGACAAGCTCGCCGCAGACATGGTTCGCAGTCCCTATCTAAATTTTATGGCAGGCATGAATACCAAAGCCACCGAAGGGACTGAAGTTCTGGCTAGAACGGTCGCCCCCTATTTTAACAGGACTTACCGGCATTTCTGCTCACACGGAGTGACCCCGCCTTCCGGAAAAGACGCGGGGTACCCTTCGGTGGTCAGAAAAGGCGCCGTCATCTACATCGCGCATAAGATATTCACGATGTATAAGACTACAGGGATGAAGCTGCACAGGGATCTTGTGAACAACTGCCTCAAACTCCTGCTGCCGGATCCGCTTGTGGAGACCTCGCTTCAATCACTAGGCCGCGCCCATCTTGGGACACGCTCACCCGGGAAAGAACTGATCCTGAACCTCCTCTATTGCGCGCCCATCAAACGCGGAGTCGAAGTCGTAGAGGACATCGTTCCCCTCTTCGACATTAATGTGAGGCTGCGAGTGGACGGCCTCAAGGTCAATAGCGTCAGCCTGCCGTTCTCCGGGCAAACACTGGATTTCAGGACTGTCGGTAATTCTATCGAGTTTTCCATTCCTAAAATGGAACTTCACGAAACAGTCGTGGTGGAGTAGGCGCTTGTTGAGAACGTTTTCTCGACCTGAACGCATTGGCCAATGGAACGCTGGATGTCAGCGCCCTGCCATCATGCAGACTTGAGGCTCTGCAGGATTTGTTCCACCACCTGGTCAATCGAAAGACCGGTAGTGTCAACCACCCGGGCATCAGCGGCAAGCTTCAAGGGCGCCGTCGTGCGACCGGAATCCCGCTGATCACGGTTCTTCAGGGAATCCATGACGCGGACGACGTCCGCCGTTTCGCCGGAGGGCTTGAGTTCAGCATGCCGGCGCCGGGCCCGCTCCTCGGGACTGGCGTCCAGATAGAACTTGGCTTCAGCCCCGGGATACACGACCGTCCCGATATCACGGCCTTCCATCACCAGATTCCCCTGCCCCGCCATGTCACGCAACCACCCAGTCACCTGCGCACGCACCTCTGGAATGGCCGCGACTACGCTGACAAGTTCACTCACCCGCTCCGTCCTGATTTCGGCACGCGGCTCATACCCGTCGATGCGGTACCGCACCGCACCAGACACGACAAGGAATTCCACCTTCATCCGCCCCATCGCCGACACGACATCTGCGGTCACGGCCACGTCACAGCCCAGTTCCGATGCCTTCCAGGCAATGCCTCGGTAGAGGGCTCCTGAATCAACATAATAGTAGCCCAGCGCCGCCGCCACCTTGCGCGCCACGGTTGACTTTCCTGAGGCCGAGGGACCGTCTATCGCAATCACTTTATTCGGCATAACCGCCCACCTTCTTCAAGTCCTCCCAGAACATGGGATAGGATTTATTCACACAGTCAATATCGTCCATCCGCACCGGCGCATCGGCCGCCAACGCCAGCACGGTCATCGCCATCGGTAGACGGTGATCACCATAGCTATCCAGGGCCACGCCACCCTTGACCCTTGCGGGCCCCTCTATCACCATGCCGTCAGCCCGTTCCTCAACCTTGACGCCAAGCCGGGCCAGATTGCCGGCCACACTCCTGATACGGTCGGACTCCTTGACCCGCAGTTCCGCAGCATCACGGATCACCGTGCGTCCTTCTGCCATTGCCCCCGCAACAGCCACCAGCGGAAGTTCGTCGATCAGGTCCGGAATCTCGTCGCCGCCAACCTCGGTTCCCCGCAAAGCCTGCCCCTTCACCCGGATGGTTCCCATACACTCACAGGCGGATGAGTCCTGATTTTCGTGGAATTCCACGGAGGCGCCCATACGGCGCAGGACGGAAACCAGGGCATTCCGGCGCGGATTCCACCCCACGCCTGGCAACTCCAGAAGGCTTCCCGGCCGGCAGGCCGCCGCGGTAATCCAGAAAGCTGCCGAGGAGATGTCCCCGGGAACGTTCCATGAGCGGGCCTGAAGGGACGGGCCACGGCTTCCAAATCCCTGAAGTGAAACGGTTAATCCCTTCACTTCAAGGGGAATGCCCATGGCTTGAAGCAGGCGCTCCGTATGATCGCGTGTAGGACTGATTTCCGTCACCCGCGTGGTGCCTTCGGCGAACAATCCGGCGAACAGGACGCACGACTTCACCTGGGCGGAGGCCACCGGCGGCGTGTAATCGATCCCGCGGAGCGTGCCGCCAGTAATGCGGAGGGGCGCACAGCCAGCGGGACCGGTCAGTTCAACTTTCGCCCCCATCCGGGTCAGCGGTTCGGCAATCCTTCGCATCGGCCTCGACCGCAGGGACTCATCTCCGGTCATTTCGGATGTAAACGAGTGCCCCGCAAGCAATCCAGCCAGGAGGCGCATTCCGGTTCCCGAATTTCCCATGTCCAGGACGCCCTGGGGGGCAATAAGCCGGCCACCGACGCCGGTAAGCCGAAGTTCATTGCCGACAAACTCGTAACGGGCACCCAGCCTGGCCAGAACTGACAGGATGGCAAGGCAGTCTTCGCTTTTCAGGAAGCCGTGCACCGTGGTGGTTCCGGCCGCAAGGGCGCCAAGCATGGCAATCCGGTGGGAAATACTCTTGTCACCCGGCACATTCAGCACGCCGCTGATGCTGGAAGAGGGGTGAACAGTCATGCTATGCCGGGTTGTTTCCATAACAAGCTTCCCACTTTACCCGCCCGGGGTAACCTAGGCAAACGCAAACACTCTGACAGCCTGCCTGACACGGCTATCGGCCCTGTTGTTGTAACCCATTGGCCGCCAACTGCCCGCACGCCGCTTGAATGTCCGCCCCCAGCGAATAACGCCGGGTGGCCTTAAGCCCTTCCTGCTTCAACCGCGAGAGAAATTCGTCAAAACGCCGGACGGGGGTGCCTCGCAGAGGCCTCCCCAGAAAGCGGACTTCTTTCCCGTCTCCTACCGGGGCATTGAACGTAATCAGGTTGATATGCACCTGCAACCCCGACACCCATTCGATCAGCAGGTTCAGGTCCAACTCCGTATCGGTCACCCCGTCGAGCATCAGCCACTCGATCATAACGGGTTGCCCAGTCGTCCTGTTCCTCGCCGCAATGGCCGCGCGCAACTCCGGTAGAGGCCAACGGCGCGCCAGGGGCATCAGGGTGTCCCTGATTTCCTGCCGGACACTGTGGAGGCTGATGGCAAGACCCACCTCGGGGAACCGGCGGGAACAGTGAAGAATTCCCTCCGGAATGCCCATGGTAGAAACCAGCAGATGTCGACTCGACAAATGAAAGCCGGAGGAACCAGTCAACTGGTCTATCGCATTGAACATCTGGTTCAGGTTGAGGAAGGGCTCCCCCATCCACCTGACCTGATCGAGAATCTCGGCAGCCGTCAAGTTGACTGCTTTCGTCATTTGTCCGGTGGCACAAAACAGGCATCCGCCAACACAACCCGTCTGGGAGGACACACAGACCGAGGAGCGACCGGTGAGAATGCGGAGGATAACGCTCTCGATCAAAGCCCCGCCCGAGGTGCGGAACAGGAGTTTGGTCGCGCCATCCCGCTCGGACTCAAAACTCTGCTTGAGAATAAGGGCAGGCATCCCGGCCATTTCGGCAAATGACTCCCGGGCGGGATCAGGCAGGCGCGCCAACGCGGCCTCCAAACCGGCGAATGAACGCAACAGGTCAGACCTGAAGCGACGGATCACCCGCGGATCCAGACGCCATTGTTTTCGCCATGCCTCCAGGGCGCTTGGATCGTACAGGGGAATCATTGCTCGAAATAGGTGTAGCCGCAGACGCCGGCCTTGTAGGCCTTGAGGAAGGACGCCTTTTCCTTGGCGGTGATCAGGCCATGCCGATAAGCCTTCTCAGCGCGGGCCTTGACGGCCTCCACCATTTGCTGGGGCCGGTACTCCATGTATTCCAGGATTTCATCCACCCTATCCCCAGTAATCTGCTGGGCCGATTCAATGCGTCCCTTGTCGTCAATCCGCACGTGAAGGACATTGGTATTACCCAGGAGATTGTGCATGTCGCCGATCGTTTCCTGATAAGCACCGGTCAGGAATACCCCCATATAGTATTCCCGGCCATCCCACTCATGCATGGGAAGGACATGCTTGACGTCGTGCAGATCGATGAATTTGTCAACCTTGCCGTCGGAATCACAGGTAATATCGGCCAGAACCCCCTTGCGCGTGGGCCGGTGGTTCAACCGGTGAATGGGCATGATCGGGAACAGCTGATCCACTGCCCAGAAGTCTGGGAGCGACTGAAAGACACTGAAATTTCCGTAATACACATCGGCAATGGCGGCATCAAGCCCGTCGAGTTCGTCAGGAATGTACTTGCGGCCGCGCGTCATTTCGGACATCTGGCAGACGATATGCCAGAATATCGTTTCGGCCAGAGAGCGCCCACGCAGCGAAATCGTCCCATGCAGGAACATCGTGCGCAACTCGTCGCGGTAGAATACGGCATCGTGATAGGTTTCCTGCATGTTGCGGGGGGAGAGGGTATGACAGACCTCCATCAGGTTCTGCAGCATCTCATTGGTCCCGCTCGCCAGCTTTTCAGGAATACTCAGCGGCTCAAACCTCCGCACATCAAGAATATTAAAGATTAGAACCGAATGATGGGCCACCAGAGCCCGTCCTGATTCCGTAATGATCGTCGGGTGCGGCACCCCGCTTTCGTCGAGCGTGTTCATGATCGTCTCGACCACGACTGAAGCGTATTCCGAGGTGGAGTAATTCGTGCTGCATTCGTAATTCGTGTGGGATCCGTCATAGTCAACGGCGAGTCCACCGCCCATGTTGAGAATCCCCATCCCCGCGCCCTCGCGGACCAACTCGACATAAAACCGGCAGGCCTCGCGCAACGCCATGCGCACCTTGCGGATATCTGAAACCTGGCTTCCCAGATGGTAGTGGAGCATCTGGAGGCAATCCAGCATCCCCCGCTGGCGAAGCTTGTCCACGAGCTCAATGATCTGGCTCGCGTCGAGCCCGAACTTGCTCCGATCCCCGCCCGAGGAGTCCCAATGACCACCCGCACGGCTCGATAGTTTGGCCCGGACGCCGACCACGGGGCGGACGCCCAGACGTTCGGCGCGGGACAAGACCAGTTCCAGTTCGCTGGGCATTTCAATGACCAGCATCGTGCGGATCCCCATCTTCAGCGCCTGCAGGGCCAGATCAATAAACTCCTCATCCTTGTACCCGTTGCAGGTGACAAACGCCTCAGGATCCTTCATCAGCGCCAAGGCGGCAATCAACTCCGCCTTGCTGCCCGCCTCCAGCCCGTGATGATACTCGCGGCCATATTCGATGATGTCGCTGACCACCTCGAACTGCTGGTTGACCTTGATGGGGAAAACCCCTCGATACTGCCCCTGATAAGCCGCGTCAAAAATTGCCCAGCGGAAACTCTCGTTGATCTCCTTGATTCGAGAGGCAATGATATTGGAGAAGCGGATCAGCACGGGCATGTTCAATCCCCGGCTGTGGC
>CAYOQM010000014.1:12427-21176 GCA_964406065.1 uncultured Verrucomicrobiota bacterium | reverse complement strand
AGGCCAACGATGCGGCATGGGCGAGTGAGGCGGAAGAGCGGATTGATGCCTATGATGCCGGACGTCTCGCCTCAGTCTCTGCGCGTGATGTTTTCACGCGCGTTGAAGGCATGCGCCCATGACGGTGGAGTTCCTTCAAACCGCCGACCGAGAATTGTTCGACGCCATAAATTATTACAACACGCAAGCAGAGGGGCTTGGGTTTGAGTTTGCGGCCGAAATCAGCCGTACCCTGTCTCGCATTACGGAATTTCCGGATGCATGGACATTGCTTTCGGCGCGCAGTCGCCGATGCCGTACAAGCCGTTTTCCATAATGGCGTCATTTATCAGATTCGAGGGTCAGTAATTCTTGTCGTGGCCATCCAAAACCTCCATCGACACCCTGATTCCTGGAAAGATCGTCTTCGGTCTAACGAAATATGATGACGCGAACCAGTTCTTTAACCGCGACGGCTCGCACGCTCGACGCGGGTCAAGAGTCAAGTTGACATGAGAAGAATGAAGATTATTTTCATAACGGCAACTTTGGCCAGCACTCAGGTGTTGGCACAGAAGATTGATCTCAGTCGTTTTGACGACACTGGAGGGAAGAATCCCACCCCCATTGTTGTCGTTTCCGACGCATGTCCTGATCCGTACACGCACCCCACGACGCATCCCCGCTCGCTCGAGGGCGATGTGGAGTTGAGCCGAAACGTTCCACATGGCGATGGCATCGTGAAGGTTGCGGTGATGGGCAAGACTGTGGAGATCACTCGTGATGGCGAAATGCGCCCTGTTACGGGCGTGCGGTTCTTTCAACTCAACGACAACATGCTCCTCAACCAGAAGAGACGGATTGAACTGCCGCTCAACTCGGACAAGGACGGCAATGTCGCCGGCCCGGTATACGTATTCGCGGCTTCCCTTCCGCTTGCGTCAGACACGATTGGAGAAGTCTTCATCCGGTGGGAATTGAAAGGCTGCACGCTCATGCTCAATCTCGAGGTTCCTGCCGGCAGTCGGGCAGCTATTTCCCTGCCGCAAGGGTGGGGAGGTGTCCCGGCCACGGTGGGCTCCGGCACGCACCGGATTATTGCCTCGCGGCAGGCTGTTGGCGTATGATGGGCGCAAACAGGAGCAGGTCCTTCGCTCCTGCGGGAAGAGTTGCCACCGCTTATGGGAGGAATGCTGCATGAAGTCGGTTCTGCTTGAGGTTGTTACCCGTCAATTCGAGTTGCCGTTGTCCCTCCTGAGGGCAGTCCGGAAGGCGGCAGTGGCCGAGATGGACGCCGGACTGGCTGGCCGCAGGAGCACGATCGCCATGTTCCCGGCCTATTGCGATGCCGCCAGCGGCAGGGAAAAGGGGCGCTACCTGGCGCTCGATCTTGGCGGAACCAATTTCAGGGTCATGATGGTCCGCCTCCAGGGGCAGGGCACCCTTCCCAGGGTTGTTGCCGAAGCCAAGTACAGGCTGACGCGCGAGCAGATTTCAGGCTCCGGCACGGTGCTCTTCGAGGCCATCGCAGGGTATCTCCACAAGTTTCTCAAGGATCAGGCGTTCGCCGGCGATTACGCGTTGGGCTATACCTTCAGTTTTCCCGTCCGGTTGCTGGGAATTGACGAGGGTGTGTTGGTGAAATGGACCAAGGACTTCTCGGCCACGGGCGTCCAGGGAAAGAAGATCGTCGCGCTCCAGCGCCGGGCCTTGGCTCGGAAAGGGGTCGGCAATGTCTCGATCGTGGCGCTGGCCAACGATACGGTTGGAACCCTGCAGGCCGAGGCGGCGCTGGATCCGGCCTGTGTGGTGGGGGTTATTCTCGGCACGGGATTCAATAT
The DNA here is from genome assembly GCA_964406065.1 of uncultured Verrucomicrobiota bacterium. Taxonomy (GTDB): domain Bacteria; phylum Verrucomicrobiota; class Kiritimatiellia; order CAIKKV01; family CAITUY01; genus JAABPW01. The sequence goes on along the minus strand of CAYOQM010000014.1, from coordinate 19,356 downwards.
GGCCGTTCGCGTGGCATCACGGCGCATCCGCAAGGAGATAGGCCTCTACTCCGAACCCGCCATGATCATTAATTCGGAGTCGGGTGGATTTGGCCGGAGTCTGTCCCTCACGGCATACGACCGCAGGGTGGATAGGGAATCGGGCAATGTCGGGCATCAGTTTGCCGAAAAAATGATTGCCGGAAAATATCTGCCGCAACTGGTACGGGCCCTGGCGCTCGAGTTCATCCGCAAGGAACATCTGTTCGGGGGGAAGGTTCCGCCGGTCTTTGCCGACAAGGAGTCCTTCAAGGGCCAATACATGGATGTGTTTGAGGCGGGTTCCCGTGATGAGGTTGATAAGCTTTCACGGGAGCTCTTCGGTCCGACCGTGACGGCGCAGGATTGCCGCATCATATCCAGCCTGTGCCGGATCGTGTCCCGGCGGTCAGCCCGCCTGGCCGCCGCCATGATCGGCGCGGCCTTGTCGCGCAGTGAACGTCGGACAGGTAAACGGGTTACCGTGGCGGTGGACGGTTCACTTTTCGAAAAATATCCGGGTTATGCCCGTTGCCTTGGCAAGGCGATCCGCGAACTCCAGGGCAGGAGCGTGCGCGTCAGTCTGAAATTGAGCAAGGATGGATCGGGTATTGGCGCGGCGGTGATTGCCGCGGTGGTGTGCAGTGAACAACGGCGGATGGGATGACATGAGCATGGATACGGACCGAATCATGGCTGCGGCAGGGCTGATCCGCGACCGCTTTCCTGCCTTTCGTCCCCGCCTGGCCCTGGTCATGGGGTCAGGCTGGCGGGATGTGGCCGCAGTCTTTCAGGTCCGCCACACGCTGGAGTATGCCTCGATTCCTGAACTGGGCGCACCCCAGGTGGCAGGCCATGGCGGCCAACTCCTGATGGCGGAACTGTACGGGGTTCCCCTGCTGGTGTTTGCCGGCCGCCGTCATGGCTATGAAGGTGTCGGCTGGGAGCCTGTTGCCTTTCCGGTGTGCCTCGCCAAGGTGATGGGCGCGGAGGGGATTGTGCTGACCAACAGTGCAGGCGGCATCAACACCGGCTTCAAGGTCGGAACGGTCATGCTGATCAGGGATCACATCAACCTCATGGGCACGCATCCCCTGATAGGGACCCACCATCCATTCTGGGGGGCACGTTTCCCGGACATGACCGCCGTATATGACCGCGACTATGGACACAGGTTAGTCCGGGCGGCCGCGCAGGCGGGGCTTGCCCTTGAGCAGGGCGTTTATCTTGCCGTGACGGGCCCGTCCTATGAAACCCCTGCGGAAATCAAGGCCTTCCGCGCGTTGGGAGCGGATGCGGTGGGCATGTCGACGGTGCCGGAAGCCATCCTCGCGCACGCCGCCGGACTGAAGGTGGCCGGATTGTCCTGCATTACCAATGCCGCGGCCGGGCAGGGGCAGGCGTTGTCGCATGATGAAGTCCTGGCCGGGGCCCGCGCCGCCGTTCCAAAACTCACCCTGCTCCTGCAGGAATTCATCAGGATTTCAGGAGGCGTACCATGAAGAATCTGGCAGGGAAACGATTGGTCAGGGCGGCGGTCAAGGCGGCGGGAGCCAGTTATTCGCCCTATTCCCGCTTTCCGGTGGGGGCGGCGCTGTTGGCCGGCAACGGCAAGGTCTTCACAGGGTGCAATGTTGAAAATGCCTCCTACGGGCTCACGATCTGTGCCGAGCGTGTCGCGCTACTGAAGGCCGTTTCGGCAGGCTGCCGGACATTCAAGGCGCTGGCGGTGGCGGGCGGCAAGGGCCGTGCGGCGCGCCCCTGCGGGGCCTGCCTGCAGGTTCTGGCCGAATTCTGCGGTCCGGACTTTCCGCTTTGCCTGGTGTCGCTGGATCATGCCGATGACATTGAAAGAATCCCCCTCGGGGAACTGTTGCCGCAAACCTTTTCCTTGAAATGATCACTTTTCCCTTATCGACAACGTTTTCCCTTCCCGGAGCAGAGGGGGCCGTTGAGGTGGTGCGCCGGTTGCAGGCGACCGGTTTCATTGCCTACTGGGCGGGCGGCTGCGTGCGCGATCTCGTCTTGAACCGCCAGGCCCGGGATTATGACATAGCCACCAATGCCGTGCCCGACAAGGTCATGGAGCTTTTTCCCAAGTCCGTTGCGGTTGGAAAATCCTTCGGCGTAGTCAGGGTTCCGGTCGCGGATCACTGGTATGAGGTGGCCACCTTCAGGCAGGATGCGGATTACGAGGATGGCCGGCATCCCCTGCGGGTCACGTTTTCGGATCCCGAATCCGATGCCCAGCGCCGGGATTTCACCGTTAATGCCCTGTTCTACGACCCTGTCCGGCAGGAGGTGATTGATTATGTTGCGGGGCTTGAGGACCTCGGGCACCGTCTCATCCGGGCGGTGGGCGAACCGCTGAAGCGTTTTCAGGAGGATCACCTGCGTCTCTTGCGGGCCGTGCGCTTTGCGGCCACCCTGGAGTTCGCGCTCGACGAGGTGACGGCGCAGGCCATCCGTGACACCGCGGGACGGATCGCCCTGATCAGCGCCGAGCGCGTCCGCGATGAACTGACGCGCCTGCTGGTGGAGTCGGCGCGGGCGGGGGATGCCCTGGTCCTGTTGCGCGATCTGGGTTTGCTCAGGGAAGTCCTGCCGGAGATCGACGCCATGCAGGGCGTCGAGCAGCCGCCGGAGTACCACCCCGAGGGCGACGTGTTCCAGCACACGGTGGCCATGTTGAACGGGATGAGGACGGATGACGCCAGACTGGCATGGGCCGTCCTGCTGCATGATGTCGGCAAGCCGTCGACGGCTCAGTTCAAGGAGGGCCGCTGGCGATTCGAGTGCCATGCGGGCGTGGGGGAGGTGCAGACCCGGGCCATTCTGGCACGCTTGAAGTTTTCCTCGGATGATATGAATGCCATTGCCTTCATGGTCGGCAACCACATGCGGTTCGTGGATGTCAAATCCATGCGGCGCGCCACCCTGCGGAGGTTGGTGGGGGCACCGACCTTTCCGCAGGAACTTGACCTGCACCGGTTGGATTGCCTGGCCTGTCACGGTGATCTTGAGAACTACCACTATCTCGGGGAGTTCCGCAGGCAGATGGAATCCGAGCCGGTATTGCCTGCGCCCTGGGTCGATGGGCGCGATATCATGGCGCTGGGAGTCCCTGAAGGGCGCGAGGTGGGGGTCTGGCGCAAGAAAGCCTATGATGCCCAGCTCGAGGGGATCGTGGCCGACCGCGAGGCGTTACTGGCCTGGCTGCGGCGCGAGATTCAATGCTGATTTCCGGCGCCACGGGCGAACAGGCGGCAAAAGGCAATGGCCGCGGTTTTCCAGAGCGGCTTCGCGAGGTAGGGCTGAACTCTCGGACTGCAGGTATCACACAATGTCCAGTCGGATTCTGACAGCATACCGTTGATGGTTTGGTGATGCCATTTCTCGGGGAAATCCGGCCCTGCCAGGCGGGTCAGGCGGGGCGGCACCATGCCGAGGTGAAAAGGGTTGAAGCCCTTCCGGGCCGCCCGGCTCATGGCTTCAGCGGCAATGATATGGTTTGCGGACGATGTGCTGCAAATGTCGCAAGGCATAGAAAACCTCCGGTAACTAATATATAGAATGTACCTATATTGGGTACACTTCAAGAAGAAGTTTGAGCAGTGGAAATGGAGTGGCGTAACCGCCGTCCCGGCGGCACTCCGGGCCCATACCGGGGGCACGCCGGTTACGACAAGTCCCTTCGGACGTCCCGCCTCCGCCAGGCTCCGGTTTGGTTCAGCAGGCGGGTGTTGCTTCGCGCCATTGCCGGACGGAGTTGATGAGCCACAGGCGCGTACCGCGGTGCAAGTCTTCGATGCGGATGACGGCTTCCTCGATCTCCCCGCGCGCGAGGCACTCCGCCCGGAAGGTGCCGGGCAGCAACCCGCACGACACCGGCGGCGTTACCCGTCGTCCGTCAAGTTCCACCACGATGTTGGCGATGGTGGATTCGGTAAGTTCGCCCTTCTTGTTCCAGAGAAGAACATCATCACACCCGGGACAGGCGGCCCTGGCTTGTTCATAAACCATGCGGTGGGTGGTCTTGTGGTAGAGAAAGCGGTGGGTGTCATCCACGGGTGAGGCGGCCAGCCTGACCGTTGCCTTCCGCCCGGGCGGGATGGGATCAAAGGGGAGGGGCTCAACGGTAATGGAGCCGTCCCTCGCAAGCAGCAGACGGATCCGCAAGTCGCCTGGGCCGGGGTGTTGCTTGAAATAATCGGATACGGCAGACTCAAGGCGGTTGATCACCTCGCGTTGTGAATAGGGGAACTCGAAATATTCAGCCGATCCGGCCATGCGATCCAGGTGGCGTTCAAGCAGGAAGAAGCCGGATCCGCTGTTCCAGAGAAGTGTTTCAAGGAGTTGAAACACGGGTTGCCGTTCAGTCAGGATCGCGGCCTTGATCCGGCACTCCTCATATTCCGCGCCGCTTTCGGAGTCCCAAATGATGCCGCCTCCGGTTCCGTATTCGGCAAGACCGGCGGTCCGGTCAACCAGCACGGTGCGGATCGCGACATTGAACTGGGCGCGGCGTCCCGGCGCGATGTAGCCGATGGTGCCGGTATAGATGCGGCGCGGGGTGGTTTCCTCACGGGCGATGATGTCCATGGTGCGGGGCTTGGGTGCGCCGGTGATGGAGGCGCAGGGGAAAAGCGCGGTCATGATGTCGGTGAGTGATGCGTGGGTCTGAGCGGAGACGGTGGAGACCATCTGCCAGAGGGTGGGGTATCGCTCCACGTCGAACAGGTGGTGTGGCACGACACTACCGGGAATCGCTACCCGCCCTATGTCATTGCGGATCATGTCTACGATCATGACGTTTTCGGCGCGATTCTTGGCGGAATCACGCAAGGTCTGCGCCTGCGCCCTATCCTCGTCGATGGTCAGCCCACGCCCGGCCGTCCCCTTCATCGGGCGTGACTCGAGATGCGTTCCGTCGAGCCGGAAGAACAGTTCGGGCGAGGCGGAGCAAAGGGCGAAGGGACCGGTGTCGACATACGCGGAATAATGGGCGCCCTGTGCGAGGACCAGATCCTGAAAAAGAGGCCATGGGTCTCCGCCGAAGGGCTTGGTCAGCCGGAAGGTATAATTGACCTGATAGGTGTCGCCGTCATAGAGGTACTGCCTGAGTCGGGTCAGGGCGGCGTTGTAGTGTTCCCGGGTGATGGAGGGCACCCAGGATTGAGGCGGGGACTCACTGGCTGTCAGAGACATGCCCGGCTGAACATGCAAGGGGGCGGGCAGGTGTGCCGACTCTACGGGGGCGGGATATAGTCCGAACCAGAGCAGGGGGAATCCGGAAGGATCGGTTCGCACTTTCAAGGCGGTGTCGAAAGCGGGAGCCGCCTCGTAGGAAAGAAATCCGGCCGCATAAAGGTTCTTTGAATTGACCGCCTCTTCAACCTCCCTGAGGGCCGGGATGACCTCACCGATCGTCAGGGCCGTGACCAGACCCGCAGGATTCCCGAAGGTGAGCCAGAGTTGGCGTGAGGCGTCGTGAATGACAACGGGATAATTCACAGTCTGCGGATAATAGGTTCCTCGGCTTTAACTAGGGCGTCCAGCATGGCGAGTGACGACGCGGCGTTTCTCAGATCGCCCAGGAGCGTTGTTTCCTGGCACAGGGTGCACAGCCGTGCCAGGCAATGAAGGTGAATCCGGTCATCCTGGCAGCAGACCAAAAAGAACAGATCTGTGGGGGAGCCGTCCTGGGCGCCAAAATGGATGGGCTGCACGGTTCTGCCCAGGATCATGAAGGATTCGGTAAACATATAAGGATCGTGACTCCGGGGATGCATGAGGGCCAGTCCGCCCGGCAGGGCTGTTGAACACAACTGCTCCCGTTCCTCGATCATCCGGATCAAATCGGCCCTGTCGGAAAGCAGGTCCGTTTTTTCAGCCATGTCAACCATGTCGCGGATGACGGAGGCACGGGTTTTGGACAGCATTTCCGCATTGATCCTGTCCGCCGTGAGCAGTTGCGGCATCAGCGCGGCATCGGGGGAGAATTCCTTGACCTTGGTTGAGGTCTTGCCATGGTATGCGGCCAACCCCTTCGAGGGGAGATTCAGAATGCGCTGTGAGGCCCAGGCCTCGATTTCGGTGAGGCGGAAAACGACCCGCTCGCCCTGCCGTTCAAAGGGGATGGCCCGCTCCTTCAGAAGGGCTTCAATATCGGAGGGCGCCAAATGCAGGTATTGGGCGACTTCCTTGATGCTCAGGGTCCGGTGTGGCATGACTTGAAGTCTGCCAGAACCGCTGGGAGGGCGCAATAATTAGGTCGCCGTGGCAGAATGTTATCGCTTTGATCCCGGTTCGAAATCGAAGGTGAGCCCTACCTTCCAGTCCAGCTCAACGGGGGGGGTATCCTTTTTCTGGGCGGCGTGCCATTCCGCAAAGGCCTGTTCGATTTGCTCCCGCAGCAACAGGCTCATGCGATGGCGGACTTCGTCGCTTTGGATGACAACCAGCATCTTAAGTTTCGGGGGTGTTTTCCGCTTGAGGAAGCCCAGCCCGCTGTGTGCTTCGCGCCATTCATCAAGGGTGGTTTTCCAGATGATTTCCAGATGCGGTTTGAGTGTTTCAAAAAGGGCCTTTGCCGCTTCCTGCGGCTTTGAGGGAGCATAGGTTGCCTCATACGCCTGATTTTCAGCAAGAGAGATCAACCGCGCCACGGCATTCCCATTGTCCAACTGCGTAAGGATGAGGACGCCGTCCGGAGCGTTTTTCCGGTCCATGGCCAACCGGCTCAACACGGCTTTGGCGGCGGCTTCCTGCCCACTGCTCTGATCGCTTGCGTGATCGGCGTCCGGGGTGGCCTTGTTTTTGGCAGATTGCGGATCCTTGTTCTGATCCTCGGGCCTGGAGGGCTCCTGCTGTGTAGTCTTCGCGGTGCCCTTGTCGGGTTCCGTCCCCGC
>CAYOQM010000014.1:11016-12417 GCA_964406065.1 uncultured Verrucomicrobiota bacterium | reverse complement strand
CAACCACGCCGTAAATCGATGCCAAATTGATAATGCTGCCATGACCGCCCGCGGGTTGTCCTGGAGCGTGTCGTACAGTTGTCGCACGGTCTTGTTCAGGGCGGATAGAGTCGGGTCGAGGAGTGCGCCATAGGGTGTGGACCGTGAGCGTGAATCGCCCTTCCATGCGGTTTCCAGTTCGGCTTCCCACTCCTTCCGGATCTCCCTGATGGATCGCCGCGCGGCGACATCCTTGCGCAACTGCTCAAACTGCCGGGTCTCAAGTTGCCTCAGAAGGGACAGTTGTGCCGTGATAACCTCATGTCCTTCATGCGCTTTCCTGTTTGCTGCTTCTAGGACGCGTTGGAGGGTTTCCTCCAGCAGTATGTTTTCATCACGTGCCGGATGGTCAAGCAGCCTCAGCGCATCAGTCAGGTTTGTAAGAGTCCTGCCGCCTGAATCCTGCAATTGTGCAAGGGCTTCCGAAGTCAGCGCAGTTTCGCGGGTCAGCTCCCGGAAATACTTTTCGAATTGGGCCTCGCTGACCGTCTTGCGGGCATCGGGAAGGCGGGAGTGCAATTCGCCGGACAGGCGTTCCTTGAAGGTTCCGACCAGGACGGGATTGGTGGAGGCGAGGGTGCTGAAATACAGGTCGCGTCCGCCCGGCATGGCGCCGGAGGCGTAGTCGGTAATCGCGGCCCGGCGCCGTTCTTCCGACAGGGTATTCTCGAAGAAGGAATGGCTGTCGGCTTGTGTGTGATGTTTTTCCGGCGTGGCGATCATGCTGGGGATTAAAGTTTCTGCGTCGAGGCTCAGAGTCGGGGTTTGAACAATGAATGACTTGAAACGGGAGGTTTCCAGTTCGACCGCCAGGGCCGGAAAACTGTTCCTGATCGGGGAGAACGGGGGGTAGACGGGGAAGGTATTCCCGCTTTCATCCGTCAGGCGGGATCTGGCCCGTTCGGCGTCGAGCCGGTGGTTCAAGGAGGCGGTCAAGGTTGACGCGATCAGGGGGGCTTCCCGCTGGTTGGCGGGAATATCCTGCGCGGCGGTTTCATCACGCAGGGTCATCTGATGCTCGAACTGACGGGCGAGTTCCGCGGCGAGACGTTGAGTCCGGCTGGCCACAGTGGATTCAAGTTCCTCGAACAACGGCTTGTTCCCGGGATGCAAAAGGGAGAGCAGTTTATTCTGGAGTACTTTAATATCACCTGCGGTCAGGTGGCGGGTTTCGGGGTGACTCGCGGCGAGTGCGGTTAGCAGGGTGTCGGCCTCAGCTTCGTTCGGGAAACGGAGTTCTTGTTCCACCTCCTGGCGGAGCAGTCCTACGGCTCGTGCCCGTGCCGCTTTGAAGAGGACGGGTATTTCATTCTGGGCGGAATTCCGCAGGGCCTTTTCAAGACGATTGCTCCACGTGGATCC
>CAYOQM010000014.1:0-11006 GCA_964406065.1 uncultured Verrucomicrobiota bacterium | reverse complement strand
CTTGGCGACACGGCTGTCGCGGTGCACCCGGGAGATCCCAGATACGCCGCGATGTCCCCGCGGGAGACGGGAAAAGGAGATTGTTCCGTGGCATGGGCGGTGATGGCATTGAAACGCTGTTCCAGCGTGTCACGCTGGAAGCTGATGACCAGATCGGCACACCTGGCCCGGCTCTCCTCCCGGGAGGAATGAGCGGCGACATCCTGTCGCATCGCGTCGTTCAGCCGTTCGATCAGGAGGATGCGCTCCGCGTCGGCCAGCGCTTCGGGATGGTCAGTGTAATTGAGTATTTCGCGGGCGGCGGCCAGCGTGGCGAGGCGCCATTTCGCCGTGTCTTTCGGTGTGCCCGAGGGTGGCGTGGCCGCCCTCAGCGGGGATACAACCACCGGCATCAGCAGGACGGCCGCCATGATGAAAGCAAGGGGATGTCTCATGGAACTTGACCCTTCCCGTATTCGTGGCTGATCCCGGGGAGCAGGGGATATCCCCGTTTTTCAAGCGCGGTGGTGATGTTCTTCATTTGCACGTCCAGTCGCGGATCGGTGAGCGCATCCCCGGCCGGCAATGCTGAGGCCAGATGATCGATGAGCTTCCACTGGAGGGTTTCAACCTCGCGGGTCCAGCGTTTGCAGCGTTCCTCAATGTAGTGGAAGGCGTACTGGCGGCGGACGTCGTCGATACGGTACTCCGGCGGAACGGAATTGGATGCCGTTCCCGGGGCTGCATACCGCGGGTCATAAAGCATGATGGTTCCGTTTATTCCGCCAGGGTCCACGGTGTCGGTGGCGGCAGGTGTGTAGGTGAGTGCTTCCCGGTATAGGGAGTCCTTCATTTTTTCAAGATCGGCAAGGTCCCTGGACTTCTGGCACAACTGGCTCAGGCTGTCGTCCCTGGGCCAGAGGCCGTCCCAATATACCCGCCCGAAGTCTGAGAACTGGGGGAGTCCGGACTTTTTTTCCCAGTCATCCAGGGTGCGGTCGACACGGAGGATCAGATGCTGCTTCCAGAGATCCAGCACCGCCTGGTTCTGGCTTTGGGTGCTGATGCCCTGGCCAATGGTGATGAGCCGCGTGGCGATGGCCAGGATCAGCACAACCGGCAGGGAAATCTGCACCAGGACATCATTGGGACTCATGTTGAACAGTTTGTGGGTCGAGTGTCCGATCGCCTCATCAAGCTGCTCAAAGTCCCGATGGTCATTGTGTTTTGAACTCATGGTCACGATTTGGGCGGGGTGAGGTAGGCGGCCAGGGCGTTGCGCAAGGCGTTGTGATCCCGTTGGGCCTGATCCTGGCGTGCGTTTGCGGCGGCAACCAGGCCTGCCAGGGTGGTCAGGGTTTCCTGGTGTCGGGTAGCCTGGCCGGAGACAAGTTGGCGGATCACTTCGCCGGCCTGGTGCTGTGTCTGGGCGATTGCGGTAAGCGTGGCATTGGCCTGATCCTGCCGGTCGCGCGTGGAGGTGGCGATGAGGGTGAGCTGTTCCAGCACCGCCAACTGGCGTTCCTGTAGGGTGAGGCCCTGGTTCAAGGCCGCGAGATGGGCGGCGATGGTGTCCAGCTTGGCGGCGGCCTCGCGGGTCGCGGCTTCCTGACGGTCCAGCCGTTCGAGAAGGTGGCGGGCCGTATCCGGGTTCAGGATGTCGGCAAAACCGCGGCTGGCCTGGCTCAAGCCGCGCAGGTCATCGGTCAGCCGCTCAATGGTGGCGGTGAGCGTTTGACGGGTTTCATCGGCCTTTACGCCGGTCACGCGTCCGAAGATCCAGGGAACGGGGCGTGCGGTGATGAAGGCGCCGATGAGCCCGACCAGTGAACTGAGCAGCGCGGTGGCGGTTCCGCCCAGCAGCCGGTCGAGCGATTGCCGGATGGTGTCCTGAGTGGGGCCATGGGCTGCAAGCTCGCTGACCCCGCTGACGTCGAGGCCGATGTACATCCCGTAGAGCGTACCGGTGAGGCCCAGCATCACCTGGAAAAATCCGAAATGGGAAGGATAGGGATCCGGGCCGAGGCGTTGCGCAAGGGTGGGATCGGAATCCTGCAGGCGCAGGATGCGGAGGGCCTGGCCCAGTGGGAAGGCCAGGATCATGACGGGAATCAGCGTGCTGACGGTGCTGAGATCGGCGGAGAGCACGGCCCAGACATGATACAATCCTTCAGGCAGGATCCGGTCGAGATAATGGAAAGTGGGGCAAAACACCCGGATGGCAATTTCGACATTGACCAGCAGGGCACCTGCACAGAAGGGCAGGGGAAGCAGGCAGGCCAGTGCCAGCAGCCACAGAGCGCGACGGTTTATTGAGGACATGTTCATGTTAAGTGCTATTTCCCTTTCCCCTGTGTCAGTTTCTTTTTCAGGGACCATACCAGCCAGGAGATGGTGCCAAGGCCCAGCATGGCCAGGGTGATCTGCCAGGCGGAATGGGCCAGCGTTTCACGACTGAATCCCTTGCCCAGTCCGCTGCCGATGGCGGCCACGAGGGCCGAACTCGGCAGGTACCCTAGAAAGGACCCCAGCAGGAAATAGCGGTGCTTTACAGGCGTCAGACCCAGGATCAGGTTGGGGATGACGCCCGCGATGGGAAGCTGGCGGACAAGAAAGATGGTGAAGGTCGAAGGTTTCTGCAGCAGGTTCCGAAGACGTTGACTTTTTCCAATGCGCCGCATCACCCAGTCCCGCCCTCCCCAGCGGGCGAACACGAAGGTGGAATAGGACCCCAGCAGCGCGGACATTTGTCCCACGATGAATCCCGTCTTGAACCCGAAAAGGACGCCGCCCAAGGCGCACAGGAACATGCGGGGAACGCCCAGGGCGATCAGTCCTGCGCTGAAGAGGAAGAAGAGGGATGAGGCCCAGATGCCCAGGTGCTGGATCTCATGTTTCCAGGTCTGATCATTGGTTAGTTTCTGGATCGGGGTAAAATGCACGATGGCGATGCAGGCGACCACCACCAGCGTCATGATCAGGATCTTCCGCTCGGACTTGCCGGCCGATTCAGCCACTTCCAGTTCGAGTTCGAGGGGAACAGGGTCGGGTTCGTCATCCGGTGGGCGGGGTGGCAACGGCTTCCCGACGGTCGTTCCCGGGGCGGAAACCGGAGTCGATCCCTCTGCTGACGGGATGTCTGTGTTCCGCTCTTCCAGTTCGTCGCTCATGGGGCATTGCTTCGGGTCAGGATATGTAGCCTGACATGACGTCCTTGAGAATAGTTGAAGCCGGGGATGATATCCAGTGTTTTAATTCGGGGCGATTTAAAGTTTGTTCCGAATTGACGCAGTTTCGCCTCGGTGACGACCAGAATACCCTTGCCTGGCGCTGTAGCCCAGGAGGGAAGGTCAGGCCCTTCGATCGGGGTTACCGGTCCGCGGCCCAGATAGAAGTTCAAGCTGGGCTCCCCGTAGCCGCAGGTGGAGACCGGTGTGTCGGGGGCCGTCTGGTCCAGGAGGGTGGCGGCGACCATGGGCGAAAGTTTATAGCGTTCAAGCGAGGGTAGCAGGAAGAGGCCGGCGGAGATCAGAATAAGCGTCATGCCGGCGGCCAGCAGAACTGTGACGACCTCATGGTGGCACTTCCGGTAGTAGTGCCATGTGGCGCCGGTCATCGTCAGGAAGAGTACGCCGGTCGCCGTGGCGGCGGTGCGGACGCCGAAGACGGGGAGACACCAGGGGGCGATGATCAGGCCGAGGCCCAGTGTCGTTCCAACAATCAGAAAGAGCGCCAATCCGGTACGGGCGGCGAGGGTGCGGTTTCCGGTGTTGCGGTTACGGCAGGACTGTTGAATGCCAATCGCGGTGGCGGCCGCCAGGGCCGGCCAGGCGGGGAGGATATAGTGCGGCAGTTTCGTGGCGACAAGACTCATCAGCGCTACGACGGGAAGGGCCCAGCAGAGCAGGAGGCGCCTGTGTGAAAACGGGGAGGGTGCGAAAAGCCTGGGAAGGTAGAGGATCCAGGGAAAGAAGGTCAGGATCAGCACGGGCAGATAATAGAAATAGAAGGCGATGGATTTTCCGCCATGACTCTCCATGGCCGTCAGCGAGCGGCCAACCACATGCTTGCCAATGCCCAGCCTCAGGAATTCCCCGTTGGTTGCCGCATTGGCGGGCAATCCCCACGACAGGAACAGGAGGGTCGCACCCATGATGGAGAAAAGCAGCCAGCCGATATAGGGGAGGGGACGGAGGGCTCCGCCCCTGACAAAAACCATCATGGCGGTGATGACCAGAAGCGGAACCGCAAGGCCGACGGGGCCCTTGGTCAACAGGGCTCCGGTGAGCGCGGTCAGCATCAGGAGGCTATGCCACACGCGGAAGCCGTTCAGCCACGACAGGAGGAATGAACAGATGGCACCCGTGATGCAGGCGAGCAGCAGGGCATCCGTGGTGGCCGCCGTTCCGCTGACGACCATCAGGGGGGACAGCATCAGGACAAGCCCGGCGGCGAGCGCTGCCTTCTTCCCGGCCATGCGGCGCGTGATCCACATCGTCAACAACGCCGCCACCAGCGTGGCTGCGGGTGCCACCATGCGGCAGGCGAGTTCGGATGGGCCGAAAAGCCGGACCGGAATGGACATGAGCCAGTAGATCAGGATTGGCTTGTCAGGTCGCAGTTGCCCGTTGAACGTTGGAAACAGGTAATTTCCCGACTCGACCATCTCGACCGTGGCCCTTGAAAAGCGTGGTTCATCGCGGTCCCACAGGGAGGATGCGGTGGTCAGGGTCAGGTATACGGAGAAGAGCAGAAGCAGGAGCAGGGCGGGGCGGATGCGGGGGAGCGGAGGATGGCGGCGTTGCCAGGCCGGGGCGAGGCGCAGGACAAGCAGAAAGCATCCCAGCGGGCCCCATACGGAAAGGAAGTCCAGGATAAACGGCAGGGCGCGGGCCCATGATGCATTGATGCCGGCGAAGGCCAGCATGATCAGGGCACCGCCAAAAAACCATTTCCGGGGAGGCTTGAAGGCCCAGCGCCGTAGGATGGCCGTAGCGACCGCTCCGGCCAGAAGCCCGAAGGCGATGCCCGCCAGGACATCGCTGGGATAATGGCGCCCGTCATAGACGCGTCCGACGGCAACCCCCCCGGTGATCACGGCAGCCAGCGGAGCCGTCCAGGGGGAGGCGGTCAGAAGCGGCACGCAGAACGCCGCGGCGGTGGCGGCATCACCGCTCGGGAAGGAATGTGTGTTCACAAAGCCGGGGCGCTCGCGGGCCACGGTCAGCTTGAACGGCCAGATCATCAGGGTCATGACCAGTAGTGCGAGGAGGATGTGAAGGGATTTCCGCCGGGCGCCGGCCAGGCCCAGACCCGCGACGATCAGGAGAATGACGTCGCCTTTTCCGAAACACCGGAACAGGTTCAGCAGTTCCTGGACCGCATGGGCTTTTCCAACGCGGTGCGAAAAGGTTCGCAAGGCCTGATAAACGGCGGAATCATAGGGATAGATGACGACTGCGGCCGCCAGGATAATGGCGGCCGTCAGCAAATATCCCGCGTAAACATGTTTTCCGGAATGGGCCATAGGGGGCTAATCAAACCACACGGGAGAACAGAGTCAAGAAATGAGATCAGTCTCACTTCCGGTTCAACAGGGTGGCTCCGCCCAGCTCGCCCATCGAGGCCTTCTGGAGATCCGTCCAGAGTGTGCCCTGTCCGGAGTGGAAGATGTTGATCCGGACATTGGGATTGAGCGCCTCGGCGAGTTCCCACAGGCTGAAGGCGGTCGGATCGCCGAACGCCTGCGTCTTCATCTGGGTTCCCTTGGCGCGGGCATTTTCAACCAGCTTAAGGGCGTCGGCGGCGGCTTTCCCGAGGGTGCGGGTCTTGTTGGCCCTGATTTCTGCGGTGTCCTTGTCGATTAAGGCGATCTTCTGGATGGTGCCCGCCTGGATCTCGGCGACCTGCTTGTCCTGGTCGGCCTGGATCTCGGCCTTCATTTTCTGGGTTTCCTGGGCGACCTGGGCGCGGCGCTGTTCGATCAATGACAGGCTGGTGTTGAGTTCCGCCTGTTTGCGCGCCGTATTCTGCCGTTCCTTGTTGGTCAGGTCCTGTTCGGTCGCCACGCTGGCCTTCTGGATCGGGTCGAGGATCTGCATGGGGACATCCACATGCCGGATCAGGGCGTTGTGGGTGATGATCTTCTTGTCGGCCATGGTTTTGGAGAGGGCGTCGGTCATGTCATTCTGGAACTTCTCTCGGCCTTCGCCGACGATGAAGTCCTTGGCGCGGTACTCCGAGCCCTTGTTGCGGGTGATCGAGAGGATCTGCGGCATGATGATCTTGTCGACCACGGCGGGCAGATCGCCGTAGCTCCGGTACAGCCAGGCGATATTCTCCGGCAGCAGTTCGAACTCCAGAGTCATGTCCAGGCTGATCAGGAAGCCGTCTCGTGAGGGGAAGGAGACGAACTCATTGAGGACATGGATGCCGTCGCCCTGGCGTTTTTCAGCCATGGGTTTTTTAGCGGCGGGCATGGGCTCCGGGGAGTTGGCCTGTGCCTGCCGAGACCAGGATTCCGACTCCGAGCGGTCATAGTAATCCTGGCGTTTGGCAGCCTGCTGCTTCAGCATATTGTCCTGCAGGGCTTCCATGGCCACATTCTGGGCGGCGATTTGCCCCTTGGTGATCACGGCAGTGCCTTCCTTGCCCAGCAGGGAAACCTGGTTGACTCCGATTTCGACGATATTGACCTGGAATTCCCTGGGATTGACGTAATAGAGGCCGGGCTGAAGGATGTCTTCCCGCACGCCTTTTTCACCGATCTTGGCAAACGCACCTTCAGGGGCCTGGGTTCCCGAAAGGGAGGTGATGATGCCGACGTAGCCGATGGGAATGACCACGGCGTCCTCGATCTTGACTTCATACCCGAAGGGATTGAGCCGGTATTTGCCCGGGCCCAATACCCGCTTTGAAATTCCCTTCTGGCCCTCCGCCGCCAGGAATTCGCCCTGAGGCAGTTCGGTGCCGACCTTGGAGGTGACAATGCCGATCTTGCCGGGCGGGATGTTGATGACCGGAAGGATCTGCCGGTCATAGTCGTAGGGATTCCTGAAATGCCGGCCTTCTCCCAGCACCCTTTCCTGGATCCCCATCTGGCCTTCCTCGGCGAGGATCTGCCCGGGTTTCAGCGGGCTTCCCGTTTTGGCGACGATCACGGCCATCTCGTCGGGCTCCACATAGAAGCGGCAGAAGCCCCATTCCCAGACGAACAGGCTTAACAGGATGAAGGCGATGGCGGCAGTAATGGCGGCATTGAGTGATTTCATTGTTTCACCTCCTTGGACGGAACGGGCAGATAGGGCTGAAAGAGCGCACCCAGTCCATCCCCCTGATCGGAACTCAGGATGGAATCGATGCGCGGCCCCACTTTCTTGAAAAAGGCGTACCGGGCAAAATTCATGCCGTTGCTGAACGCCTGCACCTGGCTGGTGAGGATGGAACTTTCGGCGAGGTATTGCATGGTCACCACCGCCGCGTCAGCGTCGGCCTTGTACATGACGGCCTTGGCCTGGGCGATGGCCGCCTCGTTTTCAATCCTCGCCACTTCCAGTTCACGGGTGGCCTGGACAACGCGGACAGCCTGTTCCTGCTGGGCGCCGATGACGGAGCGGATCCGGATGGTGTCGGCCTCGACTTTTTCCCCGCTCTGTTTGGCCAGCATCTCCTGGCGGACGAGTTCCGCCTTGGAGTTGGCCTGGCTGATTTCCTGCTCATACTTATGGCTTTCCTGGACCGCCACCTCGCGGTCGCGGATGATGCTGGAGATGGCTTCAGGGGGACTGATGTTGCGGATCAGGACCGACCGGATGGACACGCCCCACTTGTCGCAGGTGCTGCGGAGGTGCAGTTCGAGATCCTTCTGGAACTGCTGGCGGGTTTCGCCCACGATAAACGTGGTGGCGGGGTGCTTGCTGCCTTCGATACGGCTGAACCCGCGCGCCCGGGGAAGGATGACCTTCTTGATGATGTCGTTCATGTCGCCCACGCGATGGGTCAACTGGGCGGCCTTTTCCCCCTGCAGGGCAAACTCAATCGTGCCCTCGACCATGACGCTGAAGCCGTCCATCGTCAGGAAGTTGATCGCGTCAGAGCCGCTCATCTCGAACCGCTGGCTCTGGAGGTTTACCTCGGCCACGCTGACGATATAGGGGTTCAGGTAATAGGTGCCGGGATCCAGTACGGCGGGGAGGATTCCCTTCATGCCTTTCCCGACAAGAAAGCCGTTGGGCTTGTTTGTGGCGAGTCCGTCGAGAACATCGTCCCCGACGAGCGAGGTGACGACGCCGACGAAGCCGGGGCGGATGGTGATGGCGTCATACTGGTCAACCCGGTAGGCGTAGGGATTGATGCGGTATTTTCCGGGACTGAGTACATCGGCCAGAATGCCCTTACCGCTGGAGTCGGCGATGATCTGGTTGGGCCGGAGGTCTTTTCCGAAGAGGCGGGTGAGCACGCCGAGTTTGCCGGCGGGGATATCCGTGATGCGGTCCATATGCCAATCCCATGAATAGGGATTGCGGAAATAGCGGCCCTCGGCCAGGACTTCGAGCTGAATGCCCTTTTGGGATTCGTTTTCCGCCAGAATCTGGCCGGACTGCAGGTTCAGTCCGGTCTTGTGGATCAGAATCGCGATCTCGCCGCTCTCGGGTTCGATCCGGCAGAAGAACCAGATGAAGATGGGAATGAACATCAGGATTCCCATTCCGAGGAGCGGCCAGAACGCGGCTCTTAACATCGAAAAGGGGTGCAGCGGCAACGGCGGTGGATAGTCTGCGGACGTTCTATTCATGGTGTCACCTTTATGGTTTTCGATCCGGACTGTTCTAACATTGGGATTCCCCCAGGGGGAATAGGTTCAAACTCGAGGCACTATACCGACTCCCGCGCTACCTTTCTACACTAATTACCTTGGTATTCGGGCCCCGCCATCGTTCATTGTTTCGGTGTCATTTCTATTTGACGCAACGGGCCACGGGCGCAAGGCGCCTCCGTTGGTCTGCTTATTTGACCCTTTTGTCGTCCCCGAACGGTCACCTTTTCCGGCGGCGAGCTTGCGAGCCGTACGGAACAAGGTGTGGATCGGCGTGTGTTTTGAATTTGTATACAACGATGGGCAGACACTTTGAGAAGAGGCGGAAATCATCATCTGTCGTGAAGATGGCAAAGTCATGCCGCACGGCAACGGCACAGATCAGAAAGTCTGTATTTGAACCCTGGATGCCTTTTGCGCGACACAGGTTGAATATTTTGGCCGCCGTCACATAGTCCTCGGCATGAAGCGGAAGATCCGGGAAACAGGACAAACGATCTTCCAGCAGATCAAACTGTGCCTGATCCCGGATGCCGGAGAGTAACTCTTGTCGAATGGGGCCGATGATCTCGGTCAAGTGACTGGTAATCAGGCGCTTCAATTCCTCCGCGTCCGAATTCTGACCATGACCTGCCCGCCGCAAGGCAAGGGACCAGACGCTGGTGTCAACGAGCACTCTCATGCTTTTGCCCGCTGCTGTTTGTAGTCGTATCCCGGGTTGAAATCAACCTTCCCGAAGAGGTCTAGAATTCTCTCCTGTTGTAGATTGCGGACATAGTCGGACAGCGCCTGCGTCACAGCAGCCTTCTTTGTGTGGTGGCCCCCAAGCACAACCGCCTGCTTAATCAATTTGTCGTCAAGTTGTAGATTTGTCGCCATACGATTTTCTCCACACATATAGTCACACATTCTGATGTGTTGAATCAATCATTATTTACGAAGCCGAACGTGTGCCTCACCGGATTCCGAACCCGCAGCGGGTGAGGAATACGGTGAAGGCGATTGAATCTCCTCAAAGCCCCTTTTTGGTGAAGCCAAGGCTTTTCATCAAGGCGCATTATGTTAGCGGGCTTGCCGTGTGTGCGGCATCCCAATGTGTCAACAGCACTCAAGAGGAGAAGCACAGTGAAATGTGACACAACGACGACGGAATACAACTGCGGGATCGATTTGCACGCTCGCCAAATGTACGCCTGTCTCATGGACCGGCAGGGCAAGGTTCTGCTTCACACCAACATTCAGGGCAACGACTTCGAGTATTTCCTCAAACGGGTGGAATCATGCCGGCATGACCTGACGGTGGTCAGGGCATGGCGCTGTCTATCTGCCATTCGCTCTAGACCGAAAGTATCCCGCCGCGCCAAAGGAGTTCGGTTGGCAATACTTATTCCCCGCTAACGATCTTGCTGTCGACCCGCGAAGCGGGGTGGTTCGTCGGCATCATATCAGCGATCAGGTCCCTCAGCGAATCATGCGTGACGCGGTTCGCAAGGCCGGAATCAACAAGCCCGCTTCGATCCATTGCCTGAGGCATTCCTTTGCCACGCACATGCTGCTCAAAGGAGTCAACATCAGGGAAGTCCAGAAATACCTGGGACACGAGAGCATGGAAACAACCATGATCTGCACGCATGTGATCCGCGGCATGGATTCCACTGCTGAGAGTCCATTGGATGAATTGTAGGAGATCTAAGGGGAAGTGGTTGATGGTTGATCGTTGTTGGTTGTTGGGTTGGGGATGGGAGTTGGGGATGGGGCTAGCAGGAGAAGCAGGCCGGCGGCCTGGTCGGCAGAGAAAGAGGAAACTTCCATCCGATAGCCGGCGGATGCTAGTGGGGGCTTTCTGTTACCCACAAGTACCGTCGCAACGAGGGGATTCACCACTGATTAAGGAAATCAGGGAAATCTGGAATTAGGGAAACGAACCCTCCTCCGGCACCACGGCGGACAAACCATGTTTGGCGATTTGCCATGTCTGAAGAGTACTCAGCCATGAAAATCGCCAAACGACCTTTTCCGGATATTGAAGAAGATCAAAAAGGTGTCGGGGTGCGTTCCTCATGTTCCCTTATTCCCCGGAACACCGTTGCGGTATTTCTATGCAGAGTACCCGCCGCATAGAAATGCCGCAATATTGGGCTTATCCTGAGGTTTCCTGCAGGGGATGGCTTCGCTCGGATCTGGATTTCTTAAATTTCTTGAATTAGTGGTG
>CAYOQM010000013.1:15325-21201 GCA_964406065.1 uncultured Verrucomicrobiota bacterium | reverse complement strand
AACATTCTGGTTAACAGCCAGACGCTCTACCATTGAGCTACGCCGGAACAATGGGGCAAAACAAGGTGCGCATAGTACCAATGGACCGGGAAATGTCAACTATGCCGTATTACCGGCTGGATGATTTTCCGGCTCCCGGCCTTATCCCTTCGCGACCTCGCGTGATGGCTCAGTTCCCCCAGCACTGACAGCAGTATCTCACCAGGGAGACCGAGGAACTTCGATCACATCACCGGGAATAATGATGATATCGCGGCGTCGGCCCTCCTTGATATCATCCAATTTCACCAGGATCTGCTCGTTATCACGCCGGAGGAAGACCTTTGTTTTATCCGCATACTCGGTATAGCGACCGGAACGGGCCATGGCTTGCAACAAGGTGAGGTCGCGCGTCAGGGGATAGGGCCCCGGCCGAATCACTTCCCCGGTCACCGCATATTCACTCTCGGGCGGGACAATAATTACCGTAATGGTCTTGTGGATCTTCTGGTCGATATAAGCCTTTTCAACATCACGCTGAGCCTCGCCGCAGGACTTTCCCGCCACGACGACAGGCCCGATCAGCGGGAAATTGATGCGCCCGTCCTCGTCAACCACATTCGGACTGGAAAAGGGCTCGGGAGGCGCGTAGATCGTCACCTGAACACGGTCCCCTTTGCGCAGCACGCGGTCCGTTCTCTCAAATGTCAGTCCCGGCGCCTGATTGGTCGCCCCGGCGCCCGGCGCCACGATAGAACTTGCAACCGGTTGGCCTGCCAGGAGGGCTGGAGCGCGTACGATCGTCCTCAGGGATTCACGAACCACCGGATGCTCGGGCCGGTAGGGCCGCACGGGGGCGGCGGGCTTCGGGCTAGACACGCAACCCGCCAGCACCATCCCCATGGCCAGCACCCACACAATCCGTCGTCCTGCCTTTTTCATCATCACACGCCCGTCACTTGTTTCCCTGGCGCCTTGTCTGCGTCGCCAGCCGCCTGCTCGTCCTTGCGATCCTGCCGCCGGTCACGGGGACTGCCGTAGGAATAATTGTAATTGTTGTAGGAGCTATAATAGTAATAATAATCCCTTGTTACATTAAGATTATTCAGGACGACACCCAGCAGGTTCCCCCCAGCGTTGTCCACCATCGTCTTAGCGCGCCCCGAGACGGCACGAGGATAGGTCCGGTGCTGGATGACGAGCAATACACCGTCAACCTCGCTACAAAGAATCGCCGCATCACTCACCCCCATAATCGGCGGGGAATCGAAGAACACATAGTCATAACGGCCCTTCACATGATCAATGATGGCCCGCAGTCGCTGCGAGTTGAGAACCCCGTGCGCCGACGAGGCAAGCTTCCCGCTAGGCATGAAATCAATGGTCAACACCGCCGACGGCAGGATCGCCTCGTCTACCGAAATTTTACCGAGCAGCACATCCGCCAACCCAAGGCGGTTGGACACCTTGAACATCTTGTGCTGAGTGGGCCGCCGCATGTCGGAGTCGATGACCAGAACTTTCTTGCCTACCTGAGCACAGATGTACGCCAGGTTAAACAGGGTCAACGACTTCCCTTCCCCGGCGCCGCCACTCGTCAGGCACATCGTATTCCCGCCGCCCAGTTTCTTGGAGAGCTCCATGTTCATCCGCAACACGCGATATGCCTCGGCATGTGGACTGTCAGGCCCCTCATTGGACAAAGGACGCACCTTCTGCGGAATGATGCCGATGATGGTGGACCCTATGAAATTCTCAATATCCTCAACGGTTTTAACCGAGGTATCAACATATTCAATGAAGAATACCAACCCAATACCGCACCCCAGTCCGAGGACGATGCTGAGGATGACATTCAAAAGGATTTTCGGACTGACAGGTTCATTTTCAGCAGGCGATTCAGCCTGGTCCACCACTTCAACCGGCGTACGGGGGAGATCAATCCCGATACTCTCCTGAACCATGCGCGTCTCCAGCGTATCCCTGATCTGGCGTTGTCGAGCCACTTCGCTCTCCGCCTTCTGGAAGGGCAAATACCGCTCGCCATGGGCATTGATATCGTTTTTCTTTGCTTCCTCAAGATCCTTGTCGGAGGCCTCAAAGTCGCGCCGCGCAATCTCAAGACTGGTCCGCAACCCGAGAACCTGACCCTTCAGCGTGTCTTCTATCTTCCGCTTCAGGTCGCGTACGACGGAATCCGCCCCGGTGACATCAGGATGGCGTTCCCCGAACATTTCCTGTTTTCGCTTGAGGGTCGTTTCCGCCTCGGTCAACTGCTGGCGCAGGGTCGTCAACGTGGGGTCCTGGATCACATAGGATGACGAGTACAGGAGATCCGAGCCCTGGAGATTTTCCAGCTGATTCAACCGCGTCTCGTGGCCCATCATCTCCTTGCGGGCGGCGATGCGGTTCTGCTCCAACCGCTCCAGCTTGGAATTATCCAGGGAGGCTACGGAATTGCCAGCCTGTCCGCCGCCAAACACGTTAACGTTCAGGTCCTTGCGGATTTCCTCAAGTTTCTTTTCAGCCTCCTCGACTTTCCTCTGCTGATTCCGATAGGCCTCCTTGAGCGCCGTGATCCCCTGCTCCGAAAACTCCCGGGCCTGTTTCATCCGATAGTCCCGGTAAACCGAGGCGATCTCGTTGGCAATGCGGGCACAATCGCGGCGCGCCGTCTCCTTGTTGCTGCGGCGGGTACTGCGGTAAATGCTGACCTCGATCAGGTTGGTGTCCCGGTATTGCTGCACCTTCATGCTGTCCATAAGCATCCGGTAGGTCTCTGATAAGGGAAGCGGGGCGCCGTCGTCCGAATACATTCGCCCGAACTGATCCTGCAACTGCAAATTCCGGATCACCTCATAAAGAATGGGGCGCGACTGGATGACCTCGAATTCCGTCCGGAGGAAGTACATGTCATACACCGACATGATCTGCTGCTGCGGGGTCGCATAGAACGGCGTCAGGTTGGTGTTATCCTGGCGAACCTTGACCCGGGTAGAGGCCATATACACCTTGGGCAGGGTCAATGTAATGACAACACCCATCGTGACCACAAACAAGAACACGGCGATGACCACCTCGATGCGAGATTTCACCATCCGCCAGTAGTCCATGAAATGGGCTACTTCCTGGGGATTCTCAGCCATTGCACGCTCTCCGAAAAAATGGTGAGGCACCTCGAGCCTCACCAATGATCTTCCCACTCCGATCCGGATCCTCCCCGGACCCGGATCGCCAACCGGCTTTACATCTTGGCTTTTACGCTGAAATCAACCAGATTGCGATCGAACGATTCCCGCACATCCGAATCCCAGTTCTCGTAAGTGTATCCGACATCGCAAGACCAGGTGCGATTGATCCGGTACGCGGCACTGACACCGACAGCAAACATGTCATCGTCGCCGCCAGGACGGCCCGCGCCTTCGCTCTTATAGTTGCCCTGCCCGTACTGCCCCCGCAATGTGGTGGTGAGCCGCCCGGGAAGAAGATCATGATCCACGGCACCCGTAATCGCCGTCAGCGTCTGGATGGAGTACGGCCGCACATAGGGAGCGTACAATCCGTAACTGCCACCGACACGGAAACGGGTTGCCGAAGCCGCGCGCATCGTCAATTCCGCGGTTCCGTTGGGGGTGTCGATCGCCTTCACCGAGGCATCGTCGTATTCGCCATGCTGATATCCCAGTGTAATCTTCCCCGTCAGATCCGGGCTGAAAATCTTTTCGACCCCGGCGCCAGCACCCAAAACCTGGGAACCACGCTGATTTTCAGCAGTTGACTTGTTCTTAAAGTCAGAAACCCCCAGCAATCCCAGCAGATTGCACCCCGCGCCCATCTTGTACTTCAGATAGCCCAGTCCGCTGACATTATCCTCATCCTCATCCGCAGCAACGAGGGAATCCGAATAACGTTTGAGCATATAGTCCACCGCGGCACCGGCAAATACCGTCTCCGTCACTACGGCATCCAACCCCACATGGGCATTGTTCAAAACATGATTAGCGCTGCGCCGGACATTGCCCCCGCCATTACCGACTTCAGGGTCGTCATTGTAGGTGATGGCTTCGGAAACATTTAACTGGAACCGCCGGTTGAGTTGATGCATCAACGTCAGGGCGGCCGTGCCGAAAAGCTCGGTATCATTTTGCGCCGACCCCTCCTCGACTGTGCGGGGGTCACTGTGCCACTTGATCATGGGCAGAAAAGCCAGATCGAGAACCGTGCGCTCCCCGTCCCGGAACTTGTAGTCAGCCCGTGGCTCGACAAACAAATCCAGATTACTGGTTTTCGTCTTCGCCCCATCGCGGTTATCGGAGAATTGCCCCCCCGCTCGAGCCGACAACAGCAAAGGCCCTTCATTTTCGTACCCGAGATCCTGATTCTGACCCAAGGCATTCAGACCCGCCAGAAGAGGAATCAAAAACGCCACCCCGAAAGCCATTGAATACATTTTCATATCGCAACCCTCCAACGCTATGATGAAACACTATGCTTCCCTACACTTGCCGCATAGTGTTGCCCATCGGACAACTTCAAGTCAAACTCAAAAGTGCGCACAAGCTCAGCTTTTTTCAAGGCTTTCTTTTCGTGCCAGACCTCTTTATATTGTGCGTTTTGAATTTTTAAGGGCACATTCAGGTATGCAATGGTGGTTTGAATTGAATCCGGTGACGCGGAAACGATGGCAGCGATTCCGACGCATGCATCGCGCTTCTTTATCCCTTCTCATCCTCATCCTGCTGTACACCACGAGCCTGTTTGCTGAGCTGATATGCAATAACCTTCCGCTTTGTGTCCGCCATTCTGGCCGGTGGTATTTCCCCGTATTGCAGTTTCACACCGAAGACACCTTCCTGCACAACGGGCGAGCTACGCGGCCTGACTACAAGAAAATTGCTCAATCCGCGGCTTTCAAGGGGGATCCGCATAACCTCATGATTTTCCCTCCTATCCCCTACGGCCCCCTGGAAACCCTTGATCCGGCCTCCATCCCGCTGAAGGAATCGGTCACCTTGGAATTCACCCCAAACCCCCGCATTGCAACCCTGACACTGGCGCGGGACTACCGCATCACGCGATCAATCGGATTGCAACCCTTCCTGACCGATACCCGAAAGGGACAATCTCTTACGAACGACTGGATCATCCCGATGCAGGTGAGCGAGGCCCTTGAACAACGGTGGGCGAACTCCTCCGCACCCGCCCTGGATGTTAAGCTCACCTCACGACACCCCCCCACGACCACCGTGGCGTTATCGCTTCCGGAGTTTAGCCCGCGCGCCACCCCCCCCACCACCATGCGGCTCATGTTGCGGGATGAGGATGGATCCGGCGGCGCCACCCACGGTGCCGTGGCGCTGGACTCGTCCTTCAGGGTTGTTTCCTCCTCCTTTTCCCAATGGGATCAACTCTCCGCCCTGGACCGCTCCAACCTTACGGTTCTGGCCGGAGCCAGGCTAGCCGGCCCCTGTGAAGATCAATCCGTGACTTTGAACGGAACCTCCTTTACGGTTCGGGCCACACCCGCCGAAGTCCGCTGGCCGTTCAAACCCGTTTCCGGTCATTGGATGGGAGTCGACTGCGCGGGACGGGACGTGTTCGCCCGCCTTTTCTATGGGTTAAGAACCTCCATGACATTCGGGTTCCTGCTGGTAGCGGTCACGATGGTGCTGGGCACCACGCTGGGCGCCATTCAGGGTTACTTTGGAAATACTGTCGACATCGTCGGCCAGCGCATCACGGAGATCTGGAGCGCCATCCCCTTCCTCTATGTCATGATCCTGCTGGGGTCCGTCTACGGGCGGGGCTTCATCATGCTGCTGTGCTGTTACGCTATTTTCAACTGGATCGGGATTTCCTACTATATCCGGGGTGAATTCCTGCGGCTTCGGCACCTA
>CAYOQM010000013.1:0-15315 GCA_964406065.1 uncultured Verrucomicrobiota bacterium | reverse complement strand
ACCCTTCGTAGAGGCGGCCCGCATTCTTGGCCTGCCGCACCGGACCATTATTTTCCGCCACATCCTGCCCAATGCCATCATCCCGCTGATCACCTTCTTTCCCTTCTCCCTGGTCGGCGCCATTGGCTCACTGGCGGCACTGGACTACTTGGGGTTCGGACTTCCCCCGCCTACGGCAAGCTGGGGGGAACTGCTCGCCCAGGCCCAGCAGTTCCGCTGGGCGTGGTGGCTGATCCTTTATCCCGCAGGCGCCCTCTTTGCCGTCATGCTGCTGGGCGTATTCGTAGGAGAAGGGATCCGCAACGCCTATGATCCCCGACCGAAAACGAGGTTTGAATGATGAACAAAATCCTGGACGTTCAACATCTCGGTATTGCTTTCGACACCGACGCAGGAACACTCACCGCGGTGGAGGATGTGTCGTTTTCCATAGGAAAAGGCGAGATCGTCGGACTGGTCGGCGAATCGGGTTGCGGCAAGTCGGTCGCCTCCCTGAGCTTGCTCCGGTTGATCCCCATGCCGCCGGGGCGCATCGTGTCAGGCCAGGTTTTGTTCGAGGGGCGTGATCTGCTTAAAATTCCCGCGAGCGAATTGCGACAAGTCCGGGGCCGCCGCATTAGTGTCATCTTCCAGGAACCCATGTCCGCCCTCTCCCCTCTGCACCGGATCGGCGATCAACTTGCCGAAGCCCTGCAACTCCATTCCGACATGGATGACCAGACCGCGCACGCCACCGGGCTCGAGTGGTTGAAACGGGTAGGCATCCCGGATCCCGCGACACGGATGAAAGCGTATCCGTACGAGCTATCCGGCGGCATGCTTCAAAGGGTCATGATTGCCATGGCGCTGATGATGGAACCCTCGCTCGTCATTGCCGACGAACCCACGACGGCGCTGGATGTGACCATCCAGGCCCAGATCCTGGAGCAGTTGCGCGCCATGAAGAGCCAGGACACCTCGCTCCTGCTGATCACCCATGACCTCGGGGTTGTGTGGGAAATGTGCGACCGCGTCATGGTCATGTACGCCGCGCAGATCGTTGAAGAAGGGTCCCGGCGGGAATTGTTTGAATCCCCTGCCCACCCCTACACCCGCGCCCTGCTCGATTCCGTGCTCAGCCTGACCTCGCGCGCGGAACGGCTCTCCTCCATCGACGGCCAGGTTCCCTCCCCCCTGGCGTATCCCCCGGGGTGCCGCTTCGCCGGCCGGTGCCAGCACACTTTCGCCCGCTGCCGCAGGGAGCAACCCCCCTTGCAGCAAATCGGCCCCGGCAGGCGCTGCGCCTGCTTCCTCCGCGACTCTCAAGATCCGAAACCTCCAACCTCACCTTAACCCATGCCCCCTCTCCTCCAGATCCGTGATCTTCAAACCTGGTTCCCCATCAAGCGTGGCGTTCTTGCGCGCACCACCGGCCACATCCATGCCGTGGATGGCATCTCCTTCGAAATGGCCCCCGGGGAAACGGTCGGACTGGTCGGCGAATCGGGTTGCGGGAAAACGACGCTGGGACGCACGATCATGGGACTGGAGACAAAACGGTCGGGGGATATGCTGCTGGGATGCACCCCGTTGTGGCCGACCCGACATCACGACAGTCTCCCCCTCCGGCGCCGCGTCCAGATGATATTCCAGGATCCGTATTCCTCATTGAATCCCCGCATGACCATCAGGGATATCATTACCGAAGGACTGATCGAGCAGCACCTGATCAAACCCCGCGAACGCGACGAGGCGGCCTTGCGCCTGCTAGGCGAGGTCGGCATGGAACCCAGCGCCATGCACCGCTACCCGCATGAATTCTCGGGTGGCCAGCGCCAACGGATCAGCATTGCCCGCGCCATTGCCGTCAAGCCCGAACTGGTCATCTGTGACGAATCCGTGAGCGCCCTGGACGTATCGGTCCGTGCCCAGGTCCTTAACCTGCTGATCAGCCTGCGCGCCTCGCACAACCTGGCCTACCTGTTCATCTCCCACGATCTCGGAGTCGTTCGCCACATCGCCACACGCGTCATCGTCATGTACATGGGGCGGGCGGTCGAGACCGGCCTTTCAAGTGAAGTGCTGGACGCCCCCGCCCACCCCTATTCACGGGCCCTGATTTCGGCCATCCCCGTTCCCTTCGGGGAAGCCAGGCAGCGCATCATTCTCCAGGGGGAGGTACCTTCCTCCGCCACGCCCCCCTCCGGCTGCCGCTTCAGAACACGTTGCCCTCTGGCCATTCCCGCCTGTGCCGATCAAGTTCCCGTACTGGAACCCGTGACCGCGGGGGCCACGCGACAGGTTGCCTGCATCCGCAAGGATGAAATCCAGCTATAACGGCGCGCCAGGTCAGGGAAAATTGATGTCCAACTGAGCGGTGAAGGTGTTGGATCCCGCCAGGTCAGGCTTGTCCCACATGTCATACCCGAAGATCACAGACACATTTTTGGAGAAGGCCCAGGCCAAACCGCAACTCACACCGCTGTTGAAGTTCCCGCCTCCCATGTAGTCAACGGCCAGCCACAGTTTATCGGAAATCTCGCTCATCGTCCTGTCCCATGAGGCGAGGATGCCCGTGTTGGCCTTCTTCCAGTCTG
Source organism: uncultured Verrucomicrobiota bacterium (assembly GCA_964406065.1). Classification (GTDB taxonomy): domain Bacteria; phylum Verrucomicrobiota; class Kiritimatiellia; order CAIKKV01; family CAITUY01; genus JAABPW01. The sequence goes on along the minus strand of CAYOQM010000013.1, from coordinate 12,739 downwards.
TCCCCAGTAACACATCCGGATTCCCCTGGTAATAGCCGAGGGAGAACCGTCCCAATGAAGGCAGGGCTCCACAGGCAGGCAGGGTTTCCGCCATTTCAACATAGGCGATGTTCTGATCCGTCCGGGTGGCGCTGCTTTTGCGCGTATTCGTCCCGAAGTTAAACCCGCCCACCGCCAGTGCGGGCGAATTCAGCGAGACTGAGTTCGTGAACAGCCCCCCTTCGGGGATGCCAATCTTGGCGTTAAGGTAGAACGGATGGTCATCATAAGGCGTTCCATTCACCAAATAATCCGCACCCACTTCCGCCTTGATGGCGTCAAAGGGCAGTACGCCCACAGTCAATCCGGCATCATAAATGTTAGGGTCACGCGTCCCGGGAGTGAAGCGCCCTTTGTCTGTTGCCCGAAGATAGTTATCGAGGCCAAGATGCCAGACATTGAACGGCTGAGTATCCGTCGACGGAATCCAGATCTGCGTCGAAGGCGTCGCCTTCCCGAGTAAAGCGGTTCCGACACACAACACTCCCAGCACCAATGTTTTTCTTGCACTATTCATGATGTATTCCTGCTTTTCGTAATGAGTTGATTCGCAGATCGGGGAGGGATCCCACCCGGGGGCCCTCCCCGATCCATTACCCGATCGCCGCCCCGCCCGTTTCCCCGGTGCGGATCCGATAGCACTCCTCCATGTTCAGGACAAAGATCTTGCCGTCGCCGACCTGGCCCGTGCGGGCTCCGCCGGAAATAGCCTCGATGGCCGAGGCGACATAGTCATCGTTCACGGCGATCTCGAGCTTGATCTTCTTCAGCAGGGTTCCCGCCTCCTTGTGGCTGCGGTACACCTGGGCGATTCCTCCCTGGCGGCCGCGTCCCATGACGGTTGAGACCGTGACCAGATGGATCTTATTGTCGGTCAATCGTTCCAGCACTTCGTCCATTCGATCCGGCTGAATGATGGCAATAATTAATTTCATAATGCGTTCCTCCTTTATCTCTTTTAATCGAGCATGGTGTACCCGGTTTCGCGGTGATCCGTAAGATCCAGACCAATCCGCTCGGAAAGCTCCGACGTCCTCAACCCCATCACAACATCCACAAGTTTCAGAAGCACAAAGCTCACGATTCCCGAGTAGGCCACGGTTACTGCCACCGCCTTAAGCTGGATGATGAACTGCGCCGGATTCCCGTAAAACAACCCGTTGGCGCCGGCGCTGTTGACCGAGGTAGTCGCCCACAACCCGGTGGCCAGGGCCCCCCAGATCCCGCCGATGCAGTGCACCCCGAAGGCGTCCAGGGCATCGTCGTAGCCCAGTTTTTCCTTCACAATGCTGACGAAGAGATAGCAAATGACGCCGGCGCCAAGGCCAATCCACATGGATCCGAATACATTCACGAATCCTGCGGCGGGCGTAATGGCCACCAGCCCTGCCACAGCACCGGAAATCAACCCCAGCACCGTCATGCGACGGCTGAACAGCACATCCATCCCCGCCCAGGCGAGGCCGGCAACGGCTGTGGCCACATGCGTGGCCACGAAGGCACTTCCCGCCAGCCCGTTTGCCGCCAAGGCGCTGCCCGCGTTGAACCCGTACCAACCGAACCACAGCAGGGCAGCCCCCAGCACTGCAAACGGCAGATTATGCGGAGGGGAAAGCTTGTGCGGATGCCCCAGGCGGCGTCCCAGCACAACCGCGGCGACAATGGCGGCGATCCCTGCATTGATGTGCACCACGGTGCCGCCGGCAAAATCCAGCGCGCCCCACTTGCGCACAAATCCGCCCACGCCCCAGACCCAGTGACACACGGGGTCATAGACCAACGTGGCCCACAGCAGCGTGAAGACGGCAAAGGCGGCGAACTTCATGCGTTCGGCAAAGGCGCCGATGATCAGGCCGGGCGTGATGATCGCGAACATCATCTGGAAAATCATGAAGACCTGGTGCGGAATCGTCGCCGCATAGTCAACATTCGGCTCAAGCCCGACACTCTTCAACCCCGCCCAGCTCAAATCTCCGATCCATCCCTTCACATCCGGACCGAAAGACAGACTGTAGCCAAAGAGCACCCACTGCAGGGTAATCGCGCACATCAGGAAGAAACACTGCATGAGGATCGAAAGCACATTTTTCTTCCTGACCAGGCCCCAATAGAAGAAGGCCAGGCCCGGGATGGTCATGAGCATGACAAACGCCGTGCTTACCAATACCCATGCCGTATCACCTGAATTGACAGCCGAGACTGCCGCCGTAGTACTGGCTGTGTCACCGGCCAGGACGGGAATAACTCCCGCGGCTGATACCAACCCTATCCCCCCAACGAACTTGCGTACCCTATTCACATAACCTCCCGTTGTTTCCCTGTTGATTTCCCTCACCTCTCGATTTTTCCTAAACCACAATGCGTGCCAACTTCCGGGAGATCACTTTGAAAAGCGGTGCAACAATCTGGTTATCAAGGAGATAAAATAATTTATCTTCGGACCGTCAGATGATTTTCGGAAAGCCATGATACGTATTTGTATTTTGATTACGTCGTAAATACATATTTGTATGTGATGTGATTCCTGATTCTCTTTTCAAGTTCCCGGCCCGGCGTGGTAGCATGAGCGGCATGAACAAGCACATCATTCGCACCGACCTCGCCCCCGCGCCCATCGGGCCCTATCAGCAGGCCATAAAGGCTGGCAACCTGGTCTTCACCTCGGGACAAATCCCCATCTCACCGCAAACCGGCGAGGTGGACGCCGGCGGCATTGAGGATCAAACCCGGCGTGTCATTGACAACCTGAAGGCCGTTTTGGAAGCGGCGGGCTCTTCGCTCGATCTGGTTGTAAAGACCACGGTATTCCTGCGGGATATGGATGACTTTCCCGCCATGAACAAGGTCTATGCCACCTATTTCAAGGCCGAGACCGCCCCAGCCCGTTCAACCGTTCAGGTGGCGCGACTCCCCAGGAATGTTGCCGTGGAAATCGAGGCGGTGGCCCTTGCCGGAGTTTGACGCCAGCGTCATAATTTGAGATACAGGCGTCTGTTTCCATCATCAGAACAACCATTATACAGGGCGACTCCCATGAGATATGCGCTGATCTCCGACATCCATTCCAATGTGCAGGCCTGGAAAAAGGTTCTGGAAGATATCCGCTCCAACTCGGTGGACAAGATCATCTGCCTGGGCGATATCATCGGATATGGACCGAATCCCTCCGAGATCATGCGGAGCCTGAGAAACAACGTGGATGCCTTCGTGCTGGGCAACCATGATGCCGCCGTCTGCGGCAAACTGGACATCTCCCTTTTCAATGACGATGCCCGGTTGTTGCTGGAATGGACCCGCAAACAACTCAGCGAAGACGACCTGAAATTCATGGGATACTTCCCATTGACCTTGATCGGCGACGGATTCATGTGCGCCCATGGATCCTTCGTCGAACCCGCAAATTTCGACTACGTCGGACTGGCGGAAGAAGCGCTCCCCTCCTGGAAGGCCACCGACTCAAACCTCCTGATTGTCGGCCACACCCATGAACCGGCGCTGTTTGTGCTCGGATCAAGCGGCGTGCCCCGCACGGCTGAGGTCCAGGATTTCGTGGTTGATCCCGGCAAACGTTACCTGGTGAACATCGGATCCGTGGGCCAACCGAGGGGGATAGACAGCCGGGCCTCCTACTGTATCTACGACACCGAGACCAAGTCGATTTACTGGCGCCGTGTTGCCTTCGACCTCGACGCCTACAGGAAAGCCTTGAAAGCCACCGGATTAACCCTGGATTCAAGCTACTACATGTTGCCCGAAGCCAAGTCGGCAACCGGCACACCCGCCAAGCGTCGCATTGTCTTTACCCCGCCGAAGTCCCCCGAAAAGGCCGCTCATGATGTGATCGCCGTCCAGGACTTGAAAAGTATTCCGCCCCGCAAAAAGAAGATTCCCCTGCCCCTGATCTCCGTCTCCGGCCTGATCGTCCTCGGTCTTGCGCTGACCCTCTGGATGCGAACGCACCCTGCTCTGGACTGCGACGGAACGAATCAACAGGTGACGGCGTTCTCGGCGCGAACGATTCTTCCCCTGGCGCGCGATAAAGTGGAGCCACGCAACGCCATTTCAGGCTGGATCACCCATGTCGATAATCGTTATCACCAGCGTATTGGCGTCAACCTTGACACCTTCAACATGCCCTTTGTCTACCTGATCTCCGACAACAAGAAGGAAGCCCTTTCCCTCTCCTCCCCCTGGATTGCCGCAACATCCAATCAGGTCTGGGATGTCGACGCCTCCTTCCAGAAGCAGAAAGACTTCTCTGGCTCCATCACGCTTAAAGTCATTCTGATGCGGGACCCGCCGGGCAAAACCGCCGAAGTTAAGGAGTGCTTTGTTCGCACCCCGGAAGCTTCCACTGCCGGAGGGTGGGTCCGGATCCATGAGACCTTTACCATTCCCGAAGGGGGAACGCGGATCCAGTTCCGGATTGAGGGCAAGTTCAAGGGAACCTTGCTGACACGCCAGATGACACTGAAGGTCCTCGCTGACGTCGCACCGGCAACAGCACCTGACTCGTCAATGCCCCAGGAGGGCCAAATTCCCTCACCCAGCTCCACCAACGACCCCTGGCATCAAAAAGCTCAGTAACCTGTTACGCCTGTTACCGGTCCCGTGAGTTCGGCCGTTACAGGGGGTCGTAAAACTCCGGATCCACCGGCCTCCCTGAATCCTGCGCATCCAGATAGCCCTGGAGGATGACCTGGGCGGCCAGTTTATCACGCACTTCCTTGCGTCGTCCGCGCGAAACATCGGCATCCACCAGCATTCGCTCCACAAGACTGGTACTGAGCCGCTCATCGGTGGTCATCACGGGAAGTCCGCTGGCCGCCCCGAGAAGGTCGATGAATTTCAGGGCTTCAAGCGCCATGGGGCCCTTGGTCCCGTCCATGTTGATCGGCACCCCGACAACAATCTTCTCCACCCCGCGCTCGCGGGCAATCCGGCAGGCAATGGCGACCGCGTCTTCCATGGTGCGGACCTGTTCCACTGAGACCGGGGTGGAAAGCATGGCCGTGGCATCGCCGCTCGCGATACCCATCCGCCTGGTTCCGTAATCGATGCCGAGGATTCTACCCATATAATGGATCCGGTCTGTTGGACTGTTGAATTCGAAACTAACGGTTCCATCCCCGTATGAGGGCAAGACCATCCAATGTCAACTCGGGAAGGATTTCCACGGGTGTTTTGAGTCCCTTGAGGGCAAGGCCCGCATAGCCACCGGTGGCGCAAAACCGGATGCGCCGTTCACTCATCCCCGCCTTGATGTGACCGAGAATCTCTCGCACCATTCCCCGATACCCCACCAAGGCGCCAATCTCCATGGCCTCGGCCGTGCTCCGCCCGATCCTCCCGAACCGGCCTCCCAATCCAATCTGGGGCAACAATGCCGTGCGCTCGGCCATGTAATCGGTCATCAGCGGCAGCCCGGGAGCGATAACGCCCCCCACATAGCGTCCATCGCCTGTGATGACATCAAACGTCAGCGCCGTCCCGAAATCCGCCACAATGACCGCTCCCTGGTAGCGGGCCCAGGCGGCTGCGGCATCAGCCAGCCGATCAGCCCCGATCGTCTCGGGCTGGGGATAGTCGATCTTGATATTCAGGCGGACACGATGCCCCACCACCAGGGGCAGGCGCCCGCATCGCTTATGCAACACCTCTTCCCAGAGAGGGTTGAGTCCGGGCACAACGGAACACATCACTGCATCACTGACCACGCGGCCCGCCGTCAGCGAACGCAACAACGCCTTGATCTTGCGCTCCTCCCGCCCCTCGCGCGTCGGCATCCTGCCCTGCTTCACAATACGCCGCCCGCAGACCAGTCCAACATGGGTGCTGGTATTGCCTATATCGATGACCAGAAAATAGTCCATCAGCTTCACTCCAACTCCAGCGACAAGTCGGCCGCCGGGGCTGAATGGGTGAGTCCGCCGACGGAAATGGCATCCACCCCCGTCGCGGCCATGGCTTCCACCGTTGCCAAAGTCACCCCTCCCGAGGCCTCCAGTTTGCACCGCCCCCCGCAAATCACCACGCATTCCCTCATCCGCGCCGGCTCCATGTTATCCAGCATGATCCATTCCGGACTCGCCCGCAGCGCGTCCCGCAATTCCGCCTCCGATTCCACTTCCACCTCCACGGGGACGCCGGGGAATCTGGCACGGGCCGCATCCACGGCACCCTGCAGGTTGCTGATGCCGGCAGCCTGCCAGAGCCGCCGGTGATTATCCTTGATCAGAACCATGTCGTACAACCCCATCCTGTGATTTGTCCCGCCGCCACAGGTGACGGCATATTTCTCCAGAACACGCAGGGTCGGCGTGGTCTTGCGGGTATCAAGGATCCGGGTGCCGTAGGGCTGCACCCGCTCGACAAACTCCCGCGTCCGGGAGGCGATTCCAGTCATCCGCTGCATGAAATTCAATGCTGTCCGCTCACCGGTCAGAATGCTACGGATGGATCCCTCAATGGTCATGAGACTATCGTCAGGCTTGACCGCCGCACCATCAGCCAGGAGTAACCGGCATTGGAGTGCTGCATCGACTCCCGCAAACACAGCCGCCGCGACATCCAGCCCGGACACCACATAATGGCCTCGGGAAAGAATGGCGGCCCTGCCGAGGGAATGCTCCGGAACAACCGACAGGGAGGTCACATCCCCGGGTCCGACATCCTCGTCCAGAGCCCGCCTGATCAAATCCTGCACACGGGGATTCCGAGCCACATTGATCATGGCGCCCTCACGATATTTTCCATTCGCTCGGCATGTGACAGATTCCCTCGAAGTTGGATGCCGATTCCACGCCGATGGCGAAGGCATTATCGAGCCGGTGATAATTGACCTTGTGATCGGCTGAATGCACCGAAAACGAGAAGAAGTAGGTGCCCCGGGCAAGATTCAGCCGGGGAATCCTCAATACGACCGAACCGGAACCCGACAAGGCCGGAATGACCCTCTTTTCAATTTCCGTGTTGCTGCCATGGATCAGACGGCCCGCTTCATCACTGATGCCAAACCCGAATATCGACGAACCCACCGGACTCTTGGCTTCATACGCCAAGCGCACATTCAGTGGTTCACCCCACTTGAATTTGGTAGTGGCGCCACCCTGATCATCAAAGAACTCCGCCCCGGCCAGCACCACCTCACGGGTGCCCCATTCACGCCGCCGTTCCGCGCTGGCCTGGTTGCGCCAGAACGCCTCGTACTGGCCGATCACCTTGCCCGGCTCGCCGTGGCCCAGGACCCGGCCATGATCAAGAAATAGAATCCGGTCACTGACCGACTGGATGGTGTTCAGGTCATGGGAAATGATCAACATCGTCTTCTTCTGTTCCCTGAATTCATTCATGCGTCGCAGGCATTTGCGCTGGAAGGAGGCGTCGCCAACGGCAAGGACTTCGTCCACCAGCAGGATTTCAGGATCGACTTCCACCGCCACCGCAAAGCCGAGGCGGACATACATACCGGAGGAATAATGCTTTACCGGCTGATCAATAAACCGCCCGATGTCGGCAAACTCCAGGATGGCGTCATAACGGCGGTTCATCTGCTCCCGGGTCAACCCCATAATGGCGCCCGCCAGAAACACATTCTCGCGTCCGGTCAGATCCGGATGGAACCCGGCCCCGAGTTCGAGCAGGGAGGATATGACGCCTGTGGTCCTGAGGCTTCCTTCGGTGGGCATCATGGTGCCTGCCAACAAGGACAAAAGCGTACTCTTGCCCGCTCCATTGGCCCCGATAAGCCCCAGGGTTGAGCCCTTCTCGACGGTAAAACTGACATCCTTGAGCGCCCACAAGTCGCGGTCGGCACCCGGTGCGCGGATCAGATCCATGACCATGGACTTCAAGGTGCGCCCTCCGGAACTGCGCAACCGGAAGCGCTTCCCGACGCCTTCAACTGTTATAGCCATCTCTGTCATCGAATTACCGTTCTTCAAAGCTCGTCCGCAAACCGGGGCTGAAGTTTTTGAAAAATAAGAATCCCGGCCACCCCAACCCCCAACGCGACGCACAGGGACAATGCAATCAAAGATGAGGCGGGCAACGGACTCCCCAGCAGGGCGGTTCGGTAGAGGGCGAGAATCCCCGCCATGGGATTCATGAAATATAACTGCCCCAACAAGGGATGACGCTCAATGATTGTCGCGATCGAGGGAATGGAAATGTCATATACAACGGGCGTGAGGAAGAACCACGCCATCGTGAAAATGCCCGTCATATGCTGCACATCCCTGAAAAAGACATTCAAGGCGCACAACGACAGACTCACTCCCGTGCAGAGCACCAGCTGGGCGACGAGGGCCAAAGGCAGCCAGGCTATGCCGCCAAAATGGGGACCGTCAATCAGCAGGTAGATCCCCATGACCAGGAGGGAAAGCAGGAAATTGACAAAATTGGCCAGCACAATGGAAAAGGGAAGCAGAACGCGGGGAAAACAGGCCTTCTTGACCAGATTCGCATTGCCAATGATGGCAAAGGAGGAATCCCCAAGACACATCGCCAGATATTGCCACACAAAAATACCGGACACCAAGACCGTCATGGGCATGGGGAACTTCATGATGACTTTCATGAAGATCGCATAGATGGCGATCAGAAAGACGGGTCCCAACAGCGTCCAAAGGAAACCTAACACCGATTCCTTGTACCGGATCTTGACGTTCCGAACCACGAGCAGGGTCAACAGGTCCCGGCGCTCCACGATATCTTTGATGAATCGAACCATAAAGTCGGGATAGTATGAGGATTCCCGCGAACCTGTCGACTGTTTTCAGATGGGTTCCGTTGGCGTTTTGATCGGCAGGGCCCTGGGCGCCACCCCGATCCTGAACACCGAAGCAGCGGGAAATTCCTCCCCATCCACCTGGGCTGTCTGGGCGTGCTCCAGGTGGATTTCGATGGCGCGCCCCTGTACCTGCATGGAACGCCGGTGCAAATCGGCGGACAAATCCTTGATCTTGGAGGGATTATGGCGGATCGCCAGGAGATAGCGGGCAAGGTAGTCGGCATGGGCATTAAAGAGGACCACATCGAGAAGCCCGTCATCGGGATAAGCATTGGTACTGAAATCGAAATCACCGGCATAGATGCGGGTATTGTTGACCACCACGTTGATCATGCGCCCCTTGTACCAGGAAGCGCCGTCCACCCTGATTTCACAGGCCACGGGGGCATGCTGGAAGAAGCGGGCCCCGAGTGAAAGCGTGTAGAGAAAGCGGCCCCGGGCCAGGCACTTTAGCAGGGGAATTTTCTCAACAACCCGCTTGTGGGAATTCCTTTCGATCAGGATCCGCGAATCTAATCCCACGGTGAGGGCATCGGCAAAATAGGTTCCGTTGATCATGCCGAGATCAAGACAGTAGTCCGCCCCGTGAACAATCGCGGAAACGGCCCGTTGCAGATCCCGGAAGGAATAGTCGTCCCGGATCCGAATTCCGAGCGACTTGGCGATATCGTTCCCTGTTCCCAAGGGAATGAAAGCATAGCAGGGCATCTTCACGCTGTCGTTTCCGACATGGTAGGCCATCAACCCGTTGATGATCCCGGCATGGGTGCCATCCCCGCCGATTCCAGCCACGATATCGTAGCAACCAGGCCCGTCAGCCTTCAGACGGTCGAGGATGAGTTGCTTAAGCGTGATCCCAGCAGGCAGGGAAAGAAGATCGAATTCGGCCCCCTGCCGCTGCAGGAGATTCGCAACATCAGGCCACACCTTGGCCGCCCGGCCTCCGGCCGCACCGGGATTCAGTACACAAAGTACTTTCATGGTAAGTACAGACTGTATCCGGAGCGGGGCAAAATACGAACAAAAAAATCGCCAGCATGGCTTGGCTGCCGTGCTGGCGATCACATCGAAAAAAACCGGTTACTTCTTCAGCTTGGCCGGTCTTTTTAACATCATCCGGACTTCAAGCGCGTTCAACGTCTTGACCTTCGCCTCGGACACTCCGAGCTTGATCAAGCGGGCGCGCTGAACCTTCTCACGACGTTTCTTGTCAGACGTGCCTTTAACGGGCCGTCCCTCACGAGTCAAACTACCTTTTCCCGGCATAATTCACCTTCCTCCAACTGCTTTGCTTCAATCGCCTTGTGCACAGGAATGCACGGGCGCACACCTTGCCGAGAAATGCCCTTTAAGTCAACATCATTCAATAACAAGATGGAAGAGGATCTCAGCCTGCCACATCAAAATCACAAACCAGCGGCAAATGATCCGAAAACGTCACCGCAGGCATTTCAAACCGGCGGATGGTAATGCCGGGACTGTGCAGGATCAGATCCAACTCCATCTTGGGCGCCCAACTGGGATAAGAGGCCTGGTGTTCCACATTCGCGCTCGAAAGACCTGTCGCGGCCAGAAATAACTCAATCTCCGGATCCCCCCAGAATACATTGAAATCCCCGGCCACCAGATAGGGCTTCCGGACGTTCTTGAGCAACGAATACAAGTCGCACAACTGATGCTGGCGATGCCGGAATTTGATGGATAAGTGCACCAGAAACATCGTGACATTCTCGAGTTCGAGCTGGATCACCAGCCGCTTCACACCATGATCGAAATACAGGAAACGCTGCGACTGGATGACATCGCGGGTTAAAAAGGCATTCATTTGCCGGTTGGCCACGGGCAGGAACCGTACCCACGACCGCTCGCCGTATTTGGACTCATAGGTGTGATAATGTCCCAGCGCGGTGGCAATCGTCTCCGCCTGATTCAGCCTCTTAGACCGGAACGACCCCCCATCCACCTCGACCAATCCCACGACATCCGGATCCTGTTCGCGGATGAATTCCGTGATCCGGTCCAGCATGGGGCCGGTCGGCTTGAGATACCCGCTGCCGGGGAAAGGAAAATGGAACCGTGTCCCCACCCCCGCTCCATACCGGACATTGTAGAGAAGAAATCGCATCGGCTCTACTTATACCCATTCCCCTCCCCCGGAACAATACCCAAGACGCCTGACATCAGGGTTGTGAATCTCAATGATCTTTGATTAGATTCCGACTCACATGAAGATTCTTCTACTGGCACCCCATCCCTTCTATCAGGAACGCGGCACCCCGATTGCCGTCAACCTCCTGCTTGAGGCCCTTTCCGGGCTCGGACACACCGTGGACGTGCTGACCTACCATGAAGGGGAGGACAAGACCTATCCCGGCGTCACGATCCACCGGATCAGGCGCCCGCCTTTTTCCAGGCAGGTTCCACCCGGCCCTTCCCTGAAAAAAATCCTCTGCGACCTGGTCATGTTCCCGCACGCACTGCGGATGGCACGAACCGGACGGTACGACCTCGTCCACGCCGTCGAGGAATCGGTTTACATGGCCATGCGGATCAAGCGCCGTCATGGTGTGCCCTATCTTTACGACATGGATTCCTCGCTCGCCCGACAGGTGGCGGAGAAATTCGGGTTCCTTAAATTCATGCTCCCCCTGATGACCCGGATTGAGCGCTCGGCCATCTGCGGCGCCATGGCGGTAGTCCCCGTGTGTGATACCCTGGCTGACCTTGCCAATGCCGAGGGCTCGAGGAAGACCATCCTGCTCCGCGACATCTCTCTCCTGCGCCCTTCCTGTCCGGAAGACACGGAAGCGGTACGCACCCTGATCCCGCGTGACGGCCAGCTCTGCCTCATGTATGTGGGCAATCTTGAAACCTATCAGGGCGCCGACCTCATGCTGGAAGGGTTTGGCGTGTTCCTGAAAAAGGGCGGGAAAGGCCGGCTCGTAATCGCCGGCGGAAAAGCGGAAGACATCCTGAAATACCGGGCAAAGTCGGCCACGATGGGCATTCACGGCCAGGTGCAGTTCCTCGGCCCGCAGCCCCTCGGCCGGATGGCGGCGCTTTTTGAAGCCGCCGACATCCTGCTCTCCCCGCGCATCAAGGGCAACAACACCCCCATGAAGATTTATTCCTATCTGGCCTCCGGCAAGGCGATTCTAGCCACCGCCCTGCCCACGCACACACAGGTACTGACGGATGAGGTGGCCCGACTCGTTCCGCCGGATCCGGTGGCGTTCGGGGAGGCTATGCTGCAACTGGCTGAAAACGCGACCTTGCGCACCACGCTGGGACGGACTGCCGGCACGCTGGCTGAACACGCCTATTCGCCCGCCGCCTTCCATCAAACGGTATCGGCCCTGTATGACTGGGTGGAAGAGGAACGCACGCCCTGATCAAGCGCCCCGGGCACCAGCCAACTGAATCCGTTCCCGCCGGGTATACCGCAGGCACAAAACCAGATCAGCCAGCACCATGGCGGCATTCAGTGCGTAGAACAGGATGACAAGATCACGGCTGAACAGGACCTTGTGCACGATCCCGCAGAGGTATCCGACCCATACCAGCGAAAGGAAGATCAGGCTCTTCCCGCCGCAGCTCTTGGTCTTCCATGTTTTATAGATCGAAAAGGGCCAGCTCGCCCCAAAACACAGCAGCATTCCCACTTCACAAGCACTCATGATCGATCCTACAGGGTCTTGATGAACCTTTCGAGACGGATCATCCCCTCTTCGATGTTCGCCATGCTGCAGGCGTAGGAAAGACGTATATTGCCGTCGGCGCCGAACGGAGCGCCGGGCACAACGGTCATTTTTTCCTGTTCCAGCAGTTTGCCGGAAAACGTGATGGACGGAATACCGAACGAGGAAATATCCGGGAACACATAGAACGCCCCGGCGGGCCGGGCGCAGG
>CAYOQM010000012.1:13831-22782 GCA_964406065.1 uncultured Verrucomicrobiota bacterium | reverse complement strand
AGAAAACCCACAACCTGATCCGATTGCTCGATCTCGTCATACCTGTTGAGCCGACGTGGGATGCCTTCCGTCCTGATCTTGGCGTACTCAACCAGTTTGCAGTTGCGTTTCGTTATCCCGGGGAATCGGCTCAGAAACCGATAGCCGCCCAAGCATTGAGTATCTGCAAATCCTTGCGCAACGAAGTCAGAGCCGTCCTTATCCCGTAACGCACACGGGACGCGGGCATTCCGGCTCAATAATTTTTGTGAGCAGGATCACTCACCGACCACACCAACGGCAACGTCAGACTCGTATTGCAACTGGACCGTCACATTCGCCGGACTGATTGAGATGACATTGTCAGTGGATTGCGTCGACTCACTCCCAACCATCGCCCATTCCGAGACGACCACAGAATTGCCGCCTGACCCCGACTTACCCCTTTGCTAATCTTCCAGCTTCCCGACTACGACGGCGATTCCCTCGTTCTCCCCCTGATCACGCACGGTGATGGTATTGTTACCGCCGATGTTTTTGCCTTCGTAAATGGCCGTCAATCCGCCGCTGGCGCGAATCGTTCCACGTGCCGAATCACTCACCGACCATACCAGCGGCAAGGCAAGAGTAGCATTGGAACTGGTCAGCGACGCCGTAAAGACCGCTGTCCCCCAATCATTTGTCATGGTTACGCTCGCCGGCGTTATCGTAATGACAGTGTCAGTCGTCTGCGTGGTGTCACACCCCACAATCGCCATTCCCGTTACGACCACCAGTAACATCCCTGCCAACATCCAAGCGCTTGTTTTTTTCATTGTCTTCCTCCTTATATTATCCTGTTGTTAAGATCAATTCCAATCATTACGGATTAGGATTAAGAGACCAATCGTATATGCCGCCGTATATGCCATCCGCCGTGAAACTTTGCATTCCCGGTAAATGTGGCGGCTGGGTTGATTGTCTACGGATGCGTTCGTCATATTTCACAATCATTTGATAATGTTTAAAGATTTTGTTTGTAGACAAAATGTTGTTTGACAGCACATCGCGCCACCGATTTGTACTTGGGTCATACCAAGCAGCATCAACGTTGCCAGGGCTGTTCGTATACCAATCGCGAAATACAAGCACCTGATTCATCGCAGCATAATTTCCGAATACTGTAAACCCCGTTAGAGGTTCCCCCGCCACATTGCTAGAATCGGTGTTATAGTAGAAATTATTGGCAGCGAGCATAAAAGCATCTGCCGAATACAATGTGCCGAAATTGGGATCACCAAAATAAATATTCCCGGTATTAGATTGCAAATGTCCAGAGGAATCATAGCTACCCAACGCAACCAATCCCAATAAACTATTCGTGGCATGCGTCAAGTTATCACCGAGGTGAATATTACGAGTCGACACTATGGTTGCCACCCCGGTGTATGTGAATCCCATCGTTCCACTATTCTCAAACCACACATGACCATCTACATAGTAGACGGCATTCATCCCAAGATTGAGCGGCGTCAAGGCGTTCGTTGCGTTTCCCATAACAAATCCAGTCGATGGCTCGAAATAATAGTTATCCCCACTATCCTTTCTCACAACATTACGCAAAGCATGTCCAGAAGGAAGATATCCTGAAGCAATCCCTCTATTCCTGAACTCTTTTGCAACATCCCATGTGTTATTTGAGGCGTAATTCATAACAGTCAAGTCAAGAGGAGGGTTTATCGGCACATGGTTAGTACGACCTCCATAATTGGTCGCTGCGTTGAAAAGACCGATAGTGCCTGTAGCTAGGATGTCACCTTTCAGGTTATAGGAATTAGGTGCTGGTGCATTGCTGATGACGCTTTGTTCATAGAGTTTTACGTCACCATTAATATAAATGTCACCCTGAACAATATCACGACCGCCGACTTGACGATAAGCATTTGGGCCAGTAGCGTTGTTAATATTACCACTTGAACTAGGCTGGTTAGTTCCACGAAGTGTAAACGTCCAATTAGAACCAGTCGTGTTGGCACCATAAATGGCACTTTTGTAGGCCAGTGCCAAATAACTGTACTTGACCCGTATTTTTTGTGAAATGCCTTGTACCGTACCAACGGATTCCGCATAGATGGGAACGGCATTTGAAAAAACCGTTACCTGAAGTGTCGTCCCAACCCCCCCATTAAACGTAGTATTATCGGCAAATCCCACCAAATTATCACCAAAGGCCCGCTTATCAAAACGCTGTACCCCTGCCTCAGCCACCCAAAATGCCTTGACCGAAGCCAGATACCTGGAGGTTCCCACCGCATTCATGCTTGAAGCCGACATCATCCCAATCCCTAAAATCGAGACTGCCAAGACAATAACCATAACCAACCCGAGTGCCATGCCTTGCCGACTCCCCGGCCAACGAAGATGATTCCTTATAACATTAGCGAGAATTTTCATAATCTCCCCCTGTTCTGCTCATTTCGCCAACGGATGGAGTCTTCTCCTCAATTCCGGAAAAAAGCCTTCCCATCAACTCGCATGGCATCGTTCGTGTTATCCAATGCCAGTGTAAAAATCACAGAATTAGTGGCGTTGATCACTCTAAAGGTATTGACCCAGCCCTTGCACAACACCATCTTCTTACCTCCGCTAGCCCCTCGTTGATACACCAAGTTCGTTCCGAGGGCATTGGCTACCCAGTCATTGGCGCGGTAAATGGAGTTTGTCCCCACCTGAAATACAGTGCTCGTAGCACCGTCAATTGGCAGAACATCCACATGATGAGCCTCCCGCGCCAACTCATACAGGGCGGGAATCGCCACGCGCATGTCCGACTGCAATTCGGCCATGGTGGATTGTCGTTTGATGGAACGAACCATGGACTGGAGCATAATGCCCACGGTCAACGCCAAGATGGCCGTAGCGACTATGGCAATGATCAACTCCACTAATGTAAACCCCGTCCTGTTATCACACGGATTCATAAGTTTCCCGGTATTAGTTATTTGGAACGGTAAGTCTCCAACTCCACAGTGCCCCCACTTTTGCGATATGCAACACTGACGGTAACCTTAAGACAATCATCTCCCCCGGAACCTGCGTTAACAACAGTGGTTGTCATGGCAAATCCACTAATACCATTCAGCGAGGTATTGGTTGCCCGAGGTGAACCCACCCACCCCGCCACGGTAGAATAATCCAACTCGCGAATCACCTTTTCCATCTGCCCGTTCGCCGCCTCTATAGAGATCCGTTTGTATTTCTGAATTTCCGTGTCAACCTGCCCACGACTGACAAGCGCTGCGCCCGCAATCGCCAAAATAACCAGTACCAGCATCGCGATGAGTATTTCAACAAACGTCAACCCGTCACGGGATGAGATATCCCTGCGAACCGTCGCGAGGTATAGTTCGCGTCCATTCGCGATCTTCTCGTCCTTCAGTTTATACTCCTGATTCTGTGCGTTCATTTTCCAATTTTCTCTGAATACAATTTTAGCACTTCACGTCGTCCTTGCCTGCTTTTCACCGTCACCTTGTCGTCGGCAATGGCAATAATCGTGAAGTCGTCAATCTCATCGCCAACACCGAAGACTCCCCGATCCGTCATGGCCAGCGGGCGTTTTGAATCACGAATAATGCCGCTCAAATTGAATGACACCTCGGGGAGCGGCTCTTCCGCCGGCGCCAACGAACCGGCCCATGTCTTGCGGCTATCCAACGCCTGCATGGCCAAGGGTTCGCGCATTGCCTTCTCACGTCCCTTGAGGGCCTCTGACGACTGAACAAGCCTCACACCCATGGCGTCAATCTGGGCCATGGAAACTGGCAACCCAAATGCGTGCATCTGGTTCTTTTCAGAAAATGCTACATTCCTTGACAACAGAGTCATGGCAACCCCATAGGCCACATCGGGAACCAACCGATCAGCCTTGAACCCCACATGCGCCACACGCAACCGCGACCGATGTTGTAAACTATCCACCGTCCGGATAATCGACTTGAGTGAACCGTCGCCGGCAATCATCACCGAGTAGTCAGACCAAGGTTCCGACCCGGTTCCGGCCTGTTTTTCAACATTGACGGAACGGATGGTAAACCCGCTGGTTTCAGCGGCCTGATTGGCGCACAGGCTCAATTCAGACGCCTTGTCGCCTGCCACCCCCACAACCGCAAAAGGCCTAAGCCCCTGTTGCGCGGTCGCTAATTGCCCTTCCAACACGGGAAGTTTCTTCAGCCACGCCGCACGCTGGGCCAGATTCAGCGATAGATGCCTGCAATACCAATGTCCGGGAATCAGTGTCACCGCCAGCGCCACTAGCGGCACGGCTATGCACAGGGCGAATTCCAAACGACCTGATCTGAATTGGCTTTGGTCCATTGTCTACTTACTCCCGCCCAAAGTGCCCGAAAAACGCAAACTCAACACCTCTTGGTCGCCCACCCGGCTATGCTCACTTTTTTCCGAAGTGATCCCACCCAGCTGACCCGCCAACAGCGGTTCGGCATTCCATAATGCAATCAAATGCGGGGCGGCTCCTCCGTTGTCACTCTTTCGTGCCAAAGGCATATACACCGTAAATCCCACTTTTAAACCGACGCCATCGGTCTCAACCTGCCCAAATTCCAGTCCCTCGGGCAGGGCGGTAGCCAAACCAAGCAACACTCCCGCCGTATGAAAATCCCCCGCGCGCTGAAACCCTTCCACCGCCTCCAATTGGCTCGCCGTCAGTTCCATGTTGTGATGCAACGAGGCTGCGTAGGTCGCCACATCCGCCGCCCCCGGACGCGCCTTCAAGAAGGCTTGTTCTCTCTGTATCATAAGTTTTTGCTGCCCCAGTAGTGTCACTATTTTCTTCGTAAGTGTCCCTACGGTCCAGACGATGCACACCAGCATGATGAGGCCATACACCGACACCCACCGGTACCACTGTTTCCGGGTTTCCAGCGGAATCACCTGGCCATGCGCCATGTTGACTTGATAAGGCAGCATTTATCCTCTCCTCAAAGACAATCCCAGGCAGGGGCCCAGCATGTTTCCACTCAATGTGTCGGCATCCAGGCGGGCTTTCACCCGCTTGGCCGTGAGATCCAGTGAGGACATGGGGTTCCAACTTTCCACGGGCAGATGTACCCCCTCCTGAATTTTCCGTGCGAATTCGGTTCCCAACGGCACTTCGCCTGTCAGTACAATCCGGCGAACCGGTTCCCAGTCCAACTTGAAATCGCAGTATTTCAACACATCCCGGATATTCTCGGTTAAGAACTCAGGCGCTTCGGTCCACGTCGTGGCCCGGCATAATACGGTATACGGATAAATCGAGCCCGATTTCGTCAGTACCATGACGTCGGCTGAATGCGGCGACAGATTCACCAGGCACAAGGCAGATTCGTCTCTCTTTTCACCCAGAACGGAAAAAAGATTGGCCACTGCCAATGCCCTGACATCAAGAATAATGGGATCCAGTCCCGCTAAGAAAAGAATATTCAAGGCCCGGTCAACATCCTTGACGGGCGCCGCAAAGAATACGCCTTCGATGGCCTTCCCCCGCGCGCCACTGGAGTACTCCCCCCGGTTGAGATGCCAATCCACAATCAAATCTCTGCGGGGAATCTGCAAGGCCTCTTCGCCCTGAAGTTCCAACGCCGATCGCAATTCTTCGGCCGACATTGAGGGATATTTGAAATACCGCATCACCAGCGACGCGCTACGAAGCGTGGCGCAGATGGTTCGCGTCGGAATGTTCGCCTGCTTCCACAGGGCGCGAACCACTCCGGAGATGACCTTTTCAGAGGCCCCGGAATCATAGGGAACCCAGTCGGCATGCGTGAGCGCATAGGGGCCTTTCCCCTTGTGGCTCAACCGGGTCGCTAAAATGTGGCTATCCCCGAAGTGGATCCCCGCTACATCCGATGTTGACCAACTAATCACAATCTTCTACCCCTTTACTCGACTGTTCAAACTCTTCTCCCAAACGACTGGTGCCCCGGCAGCCGGGGACTTCCCCAAACTGCCGGAGCCAGTCCAATTTACTATTGCAATAACGTGCCGCCAAACGACGCCACATTCGCGGTGTCATTCGTCATGGTCAACGTCTCGCCACTAACGGGCGACTTGGTTCCAGTAACCACGATAACAAAGTTGGTCGTGGTTGAGGTGACCTTGTAATCGGACGTCAGGAAATACGTCCCATCCAAGTCGTTCCCGCTAATTCCCTTGATGTTGCCATTCGGGACAACGCTACTCAAGGTGGGCATGCCCGCATCGGCCTGCATCACCCGCAGCGCCATCTTGATGGCGGAGCAGCCCGCCTGCGCCTCGGTGGCATACGCCCGTTTTTTGTTCGCCGCCATTAACGGGATTGCCACGGCTGCCAGAATGGCAACGATAATCGCCACCACCATCAACTCAATCAACGTAAAACCTGCTTTATTCTTTGCTTTCATTCTATTCTCCTTACTTGTTGTTCTGTTACTCACTATACTACCAAATTGATGCCCCTCTGTTTCTATCTTAATTTGCACCTCCTTGTTCATCGCCCTTATCTTGCATGAGACGCCATCGTGAAAATCGGCAGATAGATGGCCATTACCAGCACCAGGATGATACATCCGAACACGACAATAATCACAGGCTCGAACATGGATGTGGCCACCATGATGGATCCTTCGACCTGGTCTTCATACACATCCGACACCTTTTCCAGCACTTCCGGAAGGCGTCCCGAAGATTCCCCCACTCCCACCATGCGCACCACCAGCCGCGGAAACATGGTTTGATCCAGACTGGAAGCAATGTCGCTCCCGGAAATGATGCGTTCATAGGAGTTCTTCAGGGATGCCTCGATCGCCCGGTTACCCAGCACCTCGGCGGCGATGGTAATGGCCGATGTAACCGGCACACCACCCTTCAGCATCACTCCGAGATTCCTACAGAATCGGGCAACGGCCATCTTGCGAATGCAATCCCCGAAAAACGGAATTTTCAGCAGCAATCGGTCATAGTTCTCACGGCCCGACGGGGTCTTCACATACAGCATCACCAGAACTGTGACCGCCGCAAGGGTGCCTAGAATGGCGACCGTGTTTCTCACCAGAAACCCATTCACGGTCAGCACGAAATGAGTCAATGGCGGCAGGTCACTGCCGAATGACGAGAATATCTCCTGAAAACGCGGCAGGACGAACACCGTCATCACCACCGACACCACTACGAAAAAGACCCCTACAAATGCCGGATACGTCATAATGCTGCGCACTTTGCGCGCCAACCGATCGGACGCCTCCATGGAGTCCGCCAGGTAACTCAAGGTCTCCGTCATGCTGCCGGACTCCTCGGCTGACTTGATCAAGGCCGCAAACAAACGGTCGAACACCCTGCTTTCATTCGCGATGGTCTCGGAAAACGGCAGGCCATCGTCCAGTCCGCGCAAGATCCTTTGCAGCACCAGCCGGAAGGTCGCGTTATCCTGATCCGTCATGATGGTCTCGAGTGATTCCCGCAGTGAAATACCGGAACTTACTGAAATGGACATCTGGCGGCAAAAAATGGCCTTTTCGCTCAAGGACACGCGGCGGAGGAAAAACCCTTTCGTTGCCTTTGCCTTAGACATGACAAGGGGGGCGATCACCGCACCCGAGCCCTCGTCCATTCCAAGGACGGTCAAACCCCGGGTGTAAAGGCGGGACAAGGCCTCGTACTTGGAGACCGACTCGATCTCCCCCTTAACGAAACGCCCGGAGGTGTCCTTGGCTGTATATTGAAAGGTGGGCATAATGGCTCCTTAATCTCCGACACACACTCCCATGACCTCCTCAATCGTGGTGGTGCCGTCCTTGACCCGGTTCAACCCGTTCATGGCAAGCGGCTCCATCCCCAGTTCAATGCACTTCCTGCGGAACGCGACCCCGCCCGTATTCTGGGAAATCATCTCGCGAATCGGATCATTAACTTCCAGATATTCAAAAATCCCAGTACGCCCACGGTAACCCGTCTTGTTGCATTTCGGGCAACCCGCTCCACGACTGTAGGTCCAGTTAGCCGCCGATGGATCCACGCTGGTTGCAAACTCCAGGGCTTCGGCAGAGGGGGTGACCGTCTGTTTGCATAGGGGACAGATCTCCCGGACCAGCCGCTGCGAGAGCACCACCCGGATCGTCGCCGAGACCAGATAGGATTCCACGCCAATATCACGCAGACGCCACAAGGCGGACGGGGCGTCATTGGTGTGCAAGGTGCTCAACACCAAATGCCCGGTTAACGCCGCGCGGATGGCAATCTGGGCCGTCTCCAAATCGCGGATTTCGCCGATCATGATCATATCCGGATCCTGCCGGAGAATGGAGCGCAGGGCGGCGGCAAAATCAAGGCCGATCGTGGGCTTGATTTGCATCTGGTTGATGCCGGGGATCAGATATTCGATGGGATCCTCGACGGTCTGGATATTCCATGCCGGATCCTTGAGATAATTCAAGGCCCCATAGAGCGTGGTGGTCTTGCCGCTGCCGGTGGGTCCGGTGACCAGGATGATCCCATGCGGCGCCTGTAACATGCGCTGGAAGCGATGCAACATGGCATCGCCAAATCCGACATCCTTCATATTCGACAGCAACGCCATCCGGTCTAGAACGCGCAGAGCGAGTTTCTCGCCGTGGGCTTCCGGCAGGGAAGACACGCGGATATCAATCACCCGATCATGCACCTTGAACTTGAAGCGTCCATCCAGTGGCAACCGGCGTTCGGATATATCCATATTGGACAGGATCTTGATGCGCGTCACAATGGCCGAGTAGATAGCCTTGGGCGGCGGGGTCACCTCGCGCAGAACCCCGTCAATGCGGATCCGCACGGTGACGTCTTTTTCGCCGGGTTCACAATGAATATCACTGGCCCGATCCCGCACAGCCTGCATCAATAAAAGATTCACAAACCGCACCACGGGCGCATCACTTGCCGAAACCTTCAACTGCTCGGGATCCGCAGAGGTGTCCTTAATC
>CAYOQM010000012.1:9381-13807 GCA_964406065.1 uncultured Verrucomicrobiota bacterium | reverse complement strand
ATGTCCCGCTCAATGTGAGCCTCCGCCGCATAGAACTTGTCAATGGTATCGCGGATTCGCGCCTCGGCGCTGATCGCCTTATGGATCTCGAGGCGCGTCAATGACCGCACGGTGTCAATCGCCTCGACATCCAGCGGATCCTTCATGACCAACGTGACCGAGAACCCCGCTTCTTTCTTCACGGGAATGATGCAGTAACGCCGGGCCACCGATTCAGGCACCAGTTTGACTTCTTCCTTGGTCATTTTGAAGTCATCGCTTAATTCGAAGAACGGAAGCCCCAGTTGTTCGGCCACCGCACGGGCAATGTCCTCCTGGGAGACAAAGCCGAGTTCCGTCAAGGCTTCCCCCAAGAGATGACCTGTTTCATCATGACTGCTGACGGCAATGGCAAGCTGGGCCTCCGTGAGGAGACCCCGCTTCACAAGAATGTTGCCTAGTCGGCTTTCAATCATGGCAGTCTCGGTTACTTGACGGGCTTCCCGTTGTTCTTGGTCGCCGTATCATTCATCATCATCTTGCCATCGTCCACCGAATCCGGCGCCTTGACCCCGGTCTCGTCGTTGGGTGGGCGGATCGTGGCCGTCAGAAAGATCAGAAGTTCGGTCTTCTCCGAGTTCACCGTGTCCCGGCGAAATAGCAGGCCGAGAACGGGAATGCTGCCCAGAAAAGGAACCTTGAGCTGAGTCGTTTGTTTCTTGTCCTTGAGCATTCCGCCGATCACGAGTGTCTGGCCGCTCTTAAGCAGCACCTGTGTCTCTGCCTCACGCGTATCCAGGACGGGATACTCCGTCAGCGAAACACTGGCGCCAGAGCCCGTGTCGTTAACGCCAACTTTGCCGGATTCCTTGCCGACCATTTCACGGACGGAAGGATGCACAATCAGGTTAATGAAGTTATTCTCGCAGACTTGAGGCAGCACCTTCAACTGGATGCCGATGTTCTCGTAGTATTCAAGGGATGTGGAGGTGGTAGCTCCCCCTGTCCCTCCCGATGTGGTGTCGGATCTGATGATGGGAAACTTAGACCCCACAATAATGGTGGCATCCTGATTGTTCATCGTCAGAATCCGGGGCGCGGAAAGAACATTATAGGAGGTGTCTTCCTGCATGAGATGCAAGAGCAAGTCAAACTGCAAATCCGTTAGTTTCTGAAAAGCAAAGGTAAGACCGGCACCCGTAGGTGTTTTGCCCGACAACCCGCTGCTCTGGGGTAGAAAAGCCGCCGGAACCACGCCTCCGCTGACTTGCTGGCCACCCGCCGCGAAAAGCTTGTTCTTCTGCGTAAAACCGATATTTTTCGCGCCTCCTGGTGTGGCGCCGTCCACCCCTGACCCCCATTCCACACCGATATCACGCAGCAAATCCGCCCGGACTTCGACAAATTTAGCCTCAATTTGGATCTGGGTGGGCATCTTGTCAATTTGGCTCAAAATGTTTGAAATTTGATCCAGTACGATTTGGGTATCCACCACCACAATGGATTTGCCTTTTGTTAACTCCTTCTTTTCTGAATCCCTCTTTAGCCGCCCCAATGTTTCCGCACTGTTTCCACCCCCGCCACCCTTCGCATTCATCCCCGATTCTCCTTGCCAGGTCTGGCTTTGAATGGTGACTCGAGAAACAGTCCCTCTCCCCAGGGTGAGTCTTTGCGCAATCAACCCCTCCACATCAGAAGCATCCAAATACTTAAGCGTAAATACTTTGACAATAAGAGGTTCCGGTGGTGGCGTCGTGGGAACTGACCCGGCTGCCATGGTGACATTCGTGGGCATCGCTGTCGCTTTGGCGATTTTTTCAATCTTCTCAAGACTACTGACAATGATCGTATCTCCGACCAGGTAATAGCCGTACCCGTAGGGTTTCAGGATCGAATCCAGCGCATCCCGCCAGGGAACATCACTCAACCGGGCGGTGACTTTCCCCGTCACCTCGGGGCCCACCACAATGCTGCGGCCCGTTTGACGCGAAAAGGCGTTCAACACCTGGGTTAGCAATCCATCATCCACGTTGATGGTTACCTTTTCGGACATGGGAGCCACAGAAATATTGGCCGCCCCTGTGATCGCGTTGGAGTCCGCGGCGGACACCAGCCCAACCCACCCGCTCAACGCCAGACTGCATCCAAATATCAGTGTGACAACCCGACTCGTCCCTCTTCCAATACGGTTCGTCTTCATAATATGCGCTCCCTTCCCACTATTATTTCATTCCCAGCATACGACTCAATTCCTTCGTCCGAGGGGATCGGCTCATCGCCGTTCCCGCGTCAATCAATCCCTTGTCGCACAACTTTTTGAGGGCTTCGTTCATGGTCAGCATCCCCTCGCTCTTTCCTGTCTGCACGGCCGAGTAAAGCTGCTGAACCTGCATTTCGCGGATCAGGTTCCGGATGGCTTGGTTCACATGCATGACCTCGCAGGCCAGAACACGGCTCTGCCCGTCACTGGTAATCAGGAGCTGTTGTGAAACAATCCCCACCAGCACCATGGAAAGCTGGGTGTAGATCTCGGGGGTCGCCGCATCATTGAACACAAAAACGATGCGGTTGATCGCGTGGGTGGTGTCCTGGGTGTGAAGCGTCCCCAGGATCAGATGACCGGTTTCGGCGAGACTCAACACCAGCTGGATGGTTTCCAGGTCGCGCATTTCGCCGACCATGATCACGTCCGGGGACTGGCGGAACACGCTGTGAAGCGCCTCGCTGAAGGAATGCGCATCCTCACCGATCTCCCGCTGTTCGATCACGCTGAGCTTGTGGTGGTGAAGGTATTCAACGGGATCTTCCAGGCACACCACATGCAGGCGGCGGTTCTCGTTGATGAAATCCAGCATCGCGGCCAGTGTGGTTGACTTCCCGCTGCCCGCCGGCCCCGTAATCAAGACAAGTCCATGGGGGCGGAGGGCAAATTCCTTGACCATGTCAGGAAGTCCGAGGTCCTCAAACGGCGGAATCTTGAAGGGTATGACCCGGATCGCCGCGGCAATGGAATCCCGCTGATAATAGAAGTTGAACCGGAATCGGCTCAGCCCCTCGTAGCCCCTTGAAAAGTCGATGCTCTTCCGGGCAATCAGCGTCTTCATGTTGTGATCGCCCAGAACATGACAGGCAATGCGTTCAATGGCATCCCTGTCCATGACGGGATACTGGGTCGAAATCAGGAGTCCGTTGATGCGCAGCTGCGGCGTGGCCCCGACGGTCAGGAGCAAGTCCGAAGCCTTGCGGTCGCACATTTCCTTGAGAAGTTCCTCGAGAAGTTTCATCGCCACGGTCTCCCGCCTGAACAATACATCCAAAAACCTATCCCTTTATGACCCCACATGCAGCCAAATGCAATACGATCAAACCCTATTTGAGCATGGGAAAAACCATTAGTTACTCATCAGGGTTTCCCTGATAGAGACGACTCCTGCCCCCCCAACACAAAATCCCTCCTTCGAGGAACGAAGTTACCAGAAAAACGGTACAACGCAAGAGGCATATGGGAAATTAATCAAAAATTAGCCCAATCGGAAGAGAGGTTGATATGCCGAGTTGGCTTTGTTACTGTGCCGCCCATGCAAAAATCAGGATCATTCATTTCACTTACGGCGGCAACCCTGCTGGCGATAGCCATCACGGGAGGCCTGCCCTCGCCCGCAGTTGCAGGTCTCAACCGCGAACGCCAGTCCATCGTCAAGATCTACGTCACCACTCAGCAGGAGGATTTTGCGCAGCCCTGGCAGTCGCGCCCCCCTTCCGGCGGCAATGGATCCGGCTTCATCATCAAAGGCCGCCGGATCATGACCAATGCCCATGTGGTGTCCGACGCGCGATTCATCGAGGTCCAGCGCGAAGGCGACACCAAGAAATATCCGGCCTCCGTGCTGTTCATCGGACATGACTGTGATCTCGCCATCATCCAGGTGAAGGACGAATCTTTTTTTACCGGAACCTCGCCGCTTTCCTTCGGAGCCGAGATGCCCGTTTTGAATGATGCGGTTCTCGTGCTCGGTTATCCCATGGGCGGAGACCGGCTATCGCTCACCAAGGGGGTTGTGTCGCGCATCGATTACAGCCTCTATTCCCACAGTACCGTGGACGCACACCTGATCATGCAGGTTGACGCGGCCATTAATCCCGGCAACAGCGGCGGCCCCGTGCTGTTCAACAACCGGGTGGTCGCGGTGGCCTTCCAGGGCATCATGGGCGCCCAGAATCTCGGCTATACCATCCCCCTGCCCGTGATCAACCATTTCATGAAGGACATTGAGGACGGCACCTACGATGGCTACCCGGATCTCGGCGTCATGCATCTTGAGACCGTGAACCCGGCGTTGCATGCGGAACTCGGACTGCCCGACTCCTGTGGCGGGGTGGTGGTCATCCAGGTGGATCCCTTCGGGTCGTCCGCCGGCATCCTGCGGCCCGGAGACGTGCTGCTCAG
>CAYOQM010000012.1:7235-9370 GCA_964406065.1 uncultured Verrucomicrobiota bacterium | reverse complement strand
ATCGACGGGCACCCCATTGCCGAGGATGGATCCGTGCGGATCGATAATAACCGCGTTGAATATACCGAGTTTACGGAGCGGAAACAGTGCACCGACAAAATTATCCTCAGCGTCTGGCGGGACCGGAAGACAGAGGGCATCATCGTGCCGCTCATACGCAAGCCGGATCCGTTCATCTTCCGCCAGACCTATGACGAGAAACCGGAATATTTCATTGCCGGCGGCCTGGTCTTTGAGCCGCTCAGTCGCGGCTATCTGGTCACCCTCGGAAATGAACTCAACACCCCCGCGGCGCAGCGGCTTCTCTATGTCTCCCACTACGCCAAGGTGGATAACCTGACCCGGGGACGCCAGCAGTTCGTCGTGTTGACCAGTCGGCTTCCCCATCCCATCAACACCTACTGCTCCAGTCATTTCAACCAGATCCTCGCCTCGGTAAATGGCATGGCCATCCGGCAGATATCGGACATCCCTGAGGCGCTCAAGAAGAGCACCGGCGGATTTCACCTGTTTCGATTCGAGGGAAATGACAACCCGCTGATTCTGGATGCGAGCGCCGCCGAGCAGGCTGATAGCGAAATCCTTGCACAATACAACATTCCCGCCGCGCAACGTTTCGCAGCGGTTCAGGAGAAAAAACAATGACAGTGCACAATACACGGGCTGCAGGCGCGCTGAGTCCTCGCAACTCCATGGCCACAAAGGCGTTACTCCTGGCTGCGGCCTGTCTTGTCCTCTCCTGGCGTGGCTTCGCGCAAACGCCCGACGCCCTTCCCGCCTGCGTGGTGGAGGTGCATGTCACCTCCCAGTCATTCGATTCCCATATTCCCTGGCGGAAGAATCCGCCGGTCAGCAAGGCAGGCTATGGCGTGGTAATCGCCGATGGACGCCTCATCACCACTGAAGATCTCGTCCGCAATGCTGTTCTGGTGGAGATCCGCCGCCCCGGCGATGCCGTCAAGACCAAGGCGACGATCCGGGTCGCCGACCCGCGTGTAAATGCCGCCTTGCTGGAGGCTCCGACCCGAGGACTGACTCCGGTAGAGTGGAGTGTACCGGTGAAGACAGGCGCCAGGATTCAACTGGTGCAGTACAACGCCGCCGGACAGCAGCAGAACGGCGAGGGCCGGATCACCAGTATACAAGTCGGATCGCTACCGAACCTCGCCCAGAGCATCCTGACATTCCAGGTCCTGACCGACCTCAAGCTTGAACGCGTCGGCGCCCCGGCCTTCCATGAAGGACGCCTTGTGGGATTGGTCATGCAGTATGACGAAGGCAGCCAGACCAGCATGGTGCTTCCCGCCGCCGTTCTCCAACGGTTTGTTGCGAATGCCTCCCATCCTCCTTACCCGGGCGTCGCCGCGGCAGGGCTCATGTGGGCACCGCTCATTGAACCTGCCAAACGCCAGTATCTGGGGCTTCCTGACGACAATAAGGGGGTAATGGTATTGCGGACCGTGCCGGGATCCTGCACCTCTGGAATTCTGCAGGCAGGCGATGTGATCCTGGCGTGGGATGGTCAGACCATTGATTCCCAGGGGTATTATGATGATCCCGATTTCGGGCGGTTGTCGATGGTGCACCTGATTTCAGGCCGCCGCCAACCGGGCGAAACGGTGACCCTCACCCGCTGGCGTGACCGCAAGCAGGAGGATGTTCAAGTCAACTTGGATGCCTACAATGATGAACGCGCCCTGATCCCGCTGAATGCGGAAGGCAAGCCTGCTGACTATCTGGTCGAGGGGGGATTGGTCATGCGCGAGTTGACAGCCAACTACCTTCTTGCCTACGGGGCACAATGGATGGTGCGCGGCAATCCCCGCCTGGTGAATCTCTATCTGACCCGCGCCCAGGCGCCCGAGAAGCAGGGCGACCGCATCGTCATTCTTGCGGGAATACTGCCCGCCCCTATCAATGTCGGCTACCAGGCAATCCGAGACGAGATCATCACCCATGTCAATGGCAAGGCGGTTTCCAACCTGCAGGAGGTCTTCGCCATCCGGGCCAAGGACGGGGGGATCACGCGGATCACCATCCTGTCGAGCGGAGTCGATCTTGTGTTGGACAAGGCAGGCTTGGATGAGGCAAACCGTCAGATTGCGCGCCTTTATGGAATTCCCAGGCTTGCTTTC
>CAYOQM010000012.1:0-7225 GCA_964406065.1 uncultured Verrucomicrobiota bacterium | reverse complement strand
CACCCTCGGTCCGTTGCGTTAAATTCCCGCTCCATCGCCCAGAAGGCTGGACAACTCATCAAGCACAGCCTCTGCATCAGGCCCCTCGGCCTGAACCGAGACGGTCGTCCCTTTGGTCGCCTCAAGTGAAAGCAATTGAAGGATCGAGCAGGCATTGGCGTGCTTGCATCCATTGCAGGACAGGGACAGCTGGCAATCGTGCGACTTGACAAGTTTGACGATCTCCCCTGCCACACGCAAATGCAGCCCGTTCTCAGTCTTTAAGGTCAATTCTTTGGATTTCATGCTGCCGCACAAACATCAAATCATGTAGTTCAGGGTAGTGTGTAACTCTACGTCTTTGGCTTCGGCAACCAATTCCTTCAGCGTGATGCTACGCATGGTCTTGTGGATGGAAGTCTCGATCCGTCCCCAGACCGAACGCGCCACGCAGGCACTGCTACGGTCGCAGTTGGCAGGCTCACTCACACAGTCCACAACACAGACGGGGCCCTCCAAAACGCTGATGATGTCCAGGAGCGTGATTTCCGACATCCCCTTGGCCAACCTGTAGCCTCCCTTGGAACCTCGCTCGGAATTGACAAACCCGGCTGCCTTCATCGGATTGATCACCTGCCATAGGTATTTTTCTGATATCTTCTGCCGTTTGGCAATATCCCGCAATATGACAGGTCCGCCCTCCTGATGAAGCGCAATATCAAGCAATACCCTTAAGCCGTAGCGTCCCTTTGTCGATATCTTCATAATGCCTCACATTGATCTATACTATACCCATCTGATGGAAGGAGATTATCATATCGATTTTTCAGGATCAATGTTTATGGCATAATTTTTGATATTGACCCAAGCCGTATAAAACATTACCTTGTCTACCATTCGAGTAGAGATAGGTGCATTGTTGAATATAAAGTTAAACACATTATTGGCTCAGGCTGGAAATCGAAGAGACGAGAAGACAGGGGCTATTTCTGTTCCCATCTATCAAACCGCTTCCTTTAGTCATCCCGCACTGGGACAAACGACTGGTTTTGACTACTCCAGGACATCCAACCCAACCCGTCTGGCTCTCGAGGAAACTCTTGCGAATGCTGACGGTGGAGTCAAGGGGTTCGCGTTCTCCTCAGGATTGGCTGCCATTGACGCCGTACTTCACCTCTTCAAAAGCGGGGACCGCATTGTTGTCACGGAAGACCTGTACGGCGGCACTTACCGGCTCTTTGAGAAAATCTTCCGCCCTTTTGGAGTTGAGGCCATCTATGTGGACACCTCGGATCTTGAAGCGGTTGACAAATCGCTTCAAAACCCCGTTGTCAGGGGAATTTTTATTGAAACTCCGACCAATCCCCTCTTGAAAATCGCCGATATCACGGCCATTGCTGCGCTGGCACGGCAGCGCCAGATCCTGACCATCGTTGACAACACCTTTCTAACCCCCGTCTTCCAGCGACCCCTGGAGTTAGGCGCGGATATCGTTGTTTACAGCGCCACCAAATATCTTGCGGGACATAATGATGTGGTGGCAGGCGCCGTTGTGGTTCGCACATCCGACCTCGCGGAGCGCCTCGGTTTCTACCAAAACGCTATCGGCGCCATTCTGGGCCCGCAGGATTCCTGGCTTACCCTTCGGGGCCTCAAAACGCTTTCCCTGCGGGTGCACAAACAGCAGGAAAACGCCCTGCGCCTGGCGCGTTGGCTCGTCACCCACCCGAATGTGCGGTCCGTCCGCTATCCGGGCCTTGCCAGCCATCCCGGCCGGGAAATACTGCAACGCAATTGCAGCGGATTCGGCAGTATGATTGCTTTTGAGGTGGATCACGCGGTCAGAATCCCCTCCATCCTCTCCGGGGTCAAGGTCTTCCTCTTTGCGGAAAGTTTGGGGGGCGTCGAATCGCTGATCACCTACCCCTCCGTGCAAACCCATGCCGACCTCGACCCGGCATTGCGCGATCGCCTTGGCATCAATGACCGCCTGTTGCGCCTTGCCGTTGGCATCGAGGACGGCGATGATCTGATCAATGACCTGCAAAGTGTGCTATGAACCCTCAAACCAGACTCATTCATTCCGGGAAAGACCGAGATCCTTACACAGGCGCCTCCAGCATTCCGATCTACCAAACCTCCACTTTCGCTCAACCGGATCCGGACCATCCCGGCGCCTACGACTATGCCCGGAGCGGAAATCCCACACGCGAGGCCCTCGAGCAGGCCATTGCCACGCTCGAGGGAGGCGCAACCGGTTTGGCGTTCTCCTCCGGCATGGCGGCAACCTCGTCCGTTCTGCTGCTGTTTAAGCCCGGCGATCACCTGGTGGTCGGCAATGACATCTACGGCGGCACCTACCGCGTCCTGACCCAACTGTTCAAACGCTGGCAGTTGGAGGTCACCTTCGCCGACAGCACCGATCCCCTTGCCATCAGGCAGGCCATCCAACCGGCTACGCGGGCCCTGTTTGTCGAAACGCCGGCCAATCCCCTCCTGAGCATTACCGACCTTCGCGCCATGGCGGCCATCGCCCTCGAGCATGACCTGCTGGCCATCACCGACAACACGTTCATGACTCCGTATCTGCAGCGCCCCCTCGAACTGGGGTTCGACATCGTCGTCCACAGCGCCACTAAATTCATCGGCGGACACAGCGACCTCATCGCTGGTCTCGCCGTAACACGCGACGCCTCATTAGGACGGCACCTGAAAGCCATCCAGAATTCCTTTGGCGCCATCTTGGGGCCGCAGGACTCGTGGCTGGCGCTGCGGGGCCTCCGTACCCTGGGCGTCCGACTCGATGCCGAACAGAAAACCGCGGCCGGAATTGCCCGCCGGTTACAGAGCCATCCCGCCGTGAAACGCGTCTTCTACCCTGGCCTCACGGATCATCCCGGCCGGGCTATTCATGAGCAACAATGCTCGGGGTCCGGCGCCGTGCTCTCGTTTGAACTGGCTGATAAAGCGGCTGTGTTGCGCCTCCTGAAGCAGGCTAAACTTGCCATGCCTGCGGTGAGCCTGGGCGGGGTGGAAAGCATTCTCTCGTACCCGGCCATGATGTCCCATGCCGCCATGCCGCGAGAAGAGCGCCTGAAACGGGGAATCACCGACGGCTTGGTTCGCCTGTCGGTCGGACTTGAGTCGGAACACGATTTGGCAGCGGACTTGGAGTCCGCGCTTAACTAAACATATACACAGAAAGGAAACTGAACATGAGCAAGGTATACATTGACAACTCCCAATCGATCGGGAACACGCCCCTGGTGAAACTGAACAACGTGACACAAGGCGCCAAGGCCACGGTGTTGGCCAAGATCGAGGGACGCAACCCCGCCTATTCGGTCAAATGCCGCATTGGGGCCGCCATGGTCTGGGATGCCGAAAAGCGTGGTGTCCTCAAACCCGGCGTGGAAATCATCGAACCCACCAGCGGGAACACTGGAATCGCCCTGGCCTATGTTGCCGCCGCGCGGGGGTACAAGCTGACCCTGACGATGCCGGAAACGATGAGCATTGAGCGGCGACGGGTCCTGGCGGCCTTCGGAGCCAACCTGGTTCTGACACCGGGTGCGGAAGGCATGAAAGGCGCCATCAAGCGCGCCGAGGAAATTGCCGCCTCGGATCCCAACCGATACTTCCTGCCCCAGCAGTTCAAGAATCCTGCCAATCCGGCCATTCACGAGGCCACAACGGGTCCTGAAATCTGGAATGATACTGATGGTGCCGTGGATGTCCTGGTTGCCGGCGTGGGAACCGGCGGCACCATCACGGGAGTATCGCGATACATCAAGAATGTGAAAGGCAAGAAGATCATCTCGGTGGCCGTGGAGCCAAAGGAAAGACACGTAAGAAGCGGGCACGCCAGGAATTGAGCCCGGGACCCCACAAGATTCAAGGCATCGGCGCGGGAGTCATTCCTGACACGCTGGACCTGTCGGTGGTTGATCGCGTGGAGCAGGTTGACAGCTCGGAAGCTGTGGCTTTTGCCCGCCGGTTGGCCAGGGAGGAAGGCATCCTGGTGGGAATCTCCTGCGGCGCGGCTGCCGCTGTGGCGGTTCGCCTGGCGCAACAGGATGAGTTTTCCGGAAAGACCATCGTGGTCGTGCTTCCGGATGCAGGCGAGCGGTATCTCTCCACGGTGCTGTTTGAAGGCATCGGAACGTGACATAAGCGAGCGCATGATGCCTGTTAGTTCCCCATCCCGAGGGCCGCTTCCGGTGTTCAGCACCGGAATTCCGTCGCTGGATAAGACGCTGGGACAACTCAATGCCGGAGACAATGTAGTCTGGCAGGTTGATGATATTGAAAACTACCGCCCGTTTACCCAGCGTTTTTTCCAGCACGGGCTCACCACGGGATTGCCCCTGGTGTATTTTCGCTTTGCGAGCCACCGCCAGCTTATCCCCGAAACCGAGGGCGTTGAGATCCACAACGTGGAGCCGGAAGCCGGGTTTGAGAGATTTGTCGGCGAGATTCTTGACGTGATAGAAAGCAAGGGGCGTGGCGCACTGTATGTGTTTGACGGGCTTTCTGAGCTGGCGGCGGATTGGTATAGCGACCGGATGCTCGGTAATTTCTTCATGATTACCTGCCCTTTCCTCTTCAAGCTCGATACGATAGCCTACTTTGCCCTCTTCAATAAACGCCACTCCTTCCACGCTACCGAGAGCATTCATCAAACCGCGCAGGTCGTCCTCGATGTCTATCGCAACCGCGACAACCTGTTTATCCAGCCGGTCAAGGTCGACAAGCGTTATTCCCCGACCATGTACATGCTGCATGTCTGGGATCGGCAGGACGAATTAAAGCCGGTCACCTCGAGCACCACCATTTCAGACATTCTCTCGGAGACCCCCCAGCCCTGGCTCGAATTTTCCATCCTCCGGCCCGGAATCTGGGTGAAAACCATTTCCCAGGCCCAGAAGTCATTGGAAGCCCTGCGCAATGGTTCCGGAACCGTTAGCGACACCCGGGATTCCTTTGAACGCCTCCTGCGCAGCGCCATTACACGGGAAGATAAGTTTTTGCCATTGGCGAGGAAATATTTCGATCTGGCCGATCTGATGGCGGTAATACAGCGAATGATCGGCACGGGACTGATCGGCGGAAAATCACTGGGAATGTTGCTGGCGAGGGCTATCCTGAGAAAAAATGCCCCGCACCTGTTCACCCGCATTGAGGCGCATGATTCCTTTTTCATCGGGTCTGACGTGTTCTACACCTATCTGGTTCAAAACGGGTGCTGGGATTTGAGGCGCAAGGCCAACGACCTCCAATTCATGATCGAGCATAACGATGAAGCACAGCGAAAACTGCTGTCAGGCAGCTTCCCGGACCACATCCGACGCCAATTCATGGAAATGCTGGATTATTTCGGACAGTGTCCCATCATCGTTCGGTCCAGTTCCCTGCTTGAGGACAGTTACGGCAATGCCTTCTCGGGGAAATATGAAACCGTGTTCTGCGCCAACCAGGGAGATCCCGGGCAACGCCTGGCCGAATTCATGGATGCCGTGCGGACGGTTTACGCCAGCACCCTGAGTTGCGAGGCGCTTTCCTACCGATCGCAACGCGGCCTGCTCGATCATGATGAGCAAATGTCATTGCTGGTTCAACGCGTATCGGGAGAACGCTACGAGGATGACTTCTTTCCGCAGACCGCCGGAGTCGCGTTTTCCTTCAATCCCTATGTCTGGGACAGCGATATTGATCCACGCGCAGGCATGTTACGCCTGGTGTTTGGGCTAGGCACACGCGCTGTGGACCGGCTTGACGATGATTACACCCGGCTCATTGCCTTGAATGCACCCGAAAAACGCCCGGAAGCCTCCCTTGATATCCGCCGTTATTCACAACACAAAGTGGATGTCCTTGACCTGTCGCACAATCAACTGGCCACAAAAACATTTGACGAGGTGGCTCGTTCATTGGCGCCAAACCTGCCTCTCGATCTGTTTGCGGAAGCGGAGACAGCACCGGATGGCACTACCCGCTATTTCCCGACCTTTGACCGGCTCATCAAGGCCACAAGGTTCATCCGCGATATGCGCTCCATATTGAGGCTCCTGCATAACGCGTATGAATATCCCGTCGATGTTGAATTCACCGCAAACTTTTCCGCCGATGGCAAGTACAGGATCAATCTGGTACAATGCCGGCCTTTCCAGGTTCGCATTGCCCCGGATGCCATCGATGACCTCAGCCCTGAAGACCTCAGGAAAGACGAGATGCTGATGGAGAGCGCCGGGCCGATTATCGGACAAAGCACATCGACCCTTATTGACCGGTTGATTTATGTTGTTCCCTCCGTTTATGGGATCATGAAAGCATCCGAGCGTTACAGCGTGGCCCGTACGATTGGCAAACTCAACCGGTTGACGGCGGCCACCCCTGGACAGCGCTTGATGATCATGGGTCCCGGCCGTTGGGCCACATCAACGCCTGAACTCGGTGTGCCGGTGTCGTTTGCCGAAATCAATGCCGTCTCGGTCGTGTGCGAAATGAGCCTCATGCACGAAGGGCTGATTCCCGACGTGTCACTCGGATCCCATTTCTTCAACGATCTGGTGGAGATGGATATGCTTTACCTCGCCGTTCTGCCTGACAGGACAGGGCACATCCTCAACTTCGAACTGCTCAACCATCTTCCCAGCACGCTCGAAGCCGTCCTTCCAGAGGCTGCGAATTTGGCGTCCGCCATTCGCGTCATTGATGCCGCCGGCCTGCCCCGCAACATGCGACTCCACCTGCACGCCGACAGCCTCAAGCAGAAGGCTGTGTTCTACTTGAAGTAGGCCGTGCTTACGGAACGCTTATACCAGGCCTTGGTCAATCATTGCATCCGCAACCTTAACGAAGCCGGCGATATTGGCGCCAAGCACATAATTGCCCGCATCGCCATATTCTTCGGAAGCGGCGTAGGCATTGGCATGAATGGATTTCATGATAACGTTCAACTTCTGGTCCACTTCATCACGGGACCAGGAAAGGCGCATTGAATTCTGAGACATTTCCAGTCCGGAGGTTGCCACGCCACCCGCATTGGCCGCCTTGCCCGGGCCGAACATCACCTTGTGCTTCAGGAAGACTTCCACCCCGTCGGGATCCGTCGGCATGTTCGCCCCTTCCGCAACCAGTATGCAGCCATTCTTGACAAGCGTCTTCGCATCCTCGCCCGAACTTTCGTTCTGCGTGGCGGAGGGAAATGCGCAATCACACGGAATGCTCCAGGGCCGATCCCCTT
>CAYOQM010000011.1:16115-23533 GCA_964406065.1 uncultured Verrucomicrobiota bacterium | reverse complement strand
CTGCGACCAAAGGATTATGAGTCCTCCGCTCTGACCAACTGAGCTACGGGCCCGCGAGTGAAGACTGTATTATGCAGGCCTGCCGACCCGGAGCAAGAAGTTTGTATCGGGCCTCTCTGAATGCTTGAATGAGAACTTCAAACCATTACACTGTATCGCATGAAAGTTGAACTCATTGCCATTACCCCCGACTCGGAACGCGTCATTGAACTCGCGGCCCGTACCTGCTACCAGAGCGGAGACCGGATGATCCCGGAAAAGCTGGGCGAGCTACTGCCTAAACTAATCGCCATGGGGCATGAATCGCCCTTCGAGCACGCTTATGCCACTTTCCGGATCAGCGGGGTGTCGCGGGCCATGACCCACCAGCTCGTGCGCCACCGGCTGATGGCGGTCTCCCAGAAGAGCCAGCGCTATGTGTCGGAAGGGAATTTCGACTGGGTCGTGCCCCCCTCCGTGACGCCGAAAAGTCGGGCGGAATATGATGCCGATATGGAAGTGATCCGCGCCATGTACAAGAAGTGGAAGGACAAGGGGCTGAAGAATGAGGATGCCCGTTTTGTGCTGCCCAATGCCTGTACGACGGAGTTGATGGTGTCCGCGAACTTCCGCGAATGGCGCCATGTATTCGGCGTTCGCTGTCACCGCCGTGCCCAGTGGGAGATCCGCGAGGTTTGTCTCGGCCTGCTCGGGAAGCTTGCCCGCCAGGCGCCGCATGTCTTTGCCGATCTGGCTGCTAAATACCTTGAATCATAACGCTTGCGTGGCACCTGCATAATGATACTATTTAAGTATCAATTATGGAGGCGGAATGATTACGCGCGAGACGGATTATTCAATGAGAATGGTGCTGGCCCTGGCCCAACGGCACCAGGCGGGAGTCACTACGGTGTCGTCAGCAGATGTGGCGGCCGAAATGGATATTCCCTACCGGTTCCTGCGGAAACTGGTGAGGCGTCTGGTCTCAGGTGGCCTGCTGGAAAGCCGGAGGGGGAAGAATGGCGGCGTGGGCCTCGCTCGAGACCCCAGTCTGATTTCCCTCTATGACATCGTGAGCGCCACCGGCCCGCGGGGAGTGGAAATGAGCTCCTGCGTGGCGGATCCAAAATCATGCCAGCGGTCCAGCCTGTGCCGTATGTTCCGGGAGTTCCAGATCATTCAGAAGGGTGTTGACCAGCATCTCAAACAAGTTCGGATAACGGATCTGTGCGGGGAACTTCACCCCGTGAAAAAATCAAAATGTTCTTGCTAATGATACCATGGTAGTAGCATTATATACGAAATGATTTGACCGGCGGGAGCCGGTTGTCTTGACAGGAAAGCAAAGCATAACACTAGAAAAGGAGACTCACTATGGCCGTGCTCGTTACAAAAGAAGCCCCTGATTTCACCGCGCAGGCGGTGATGCCCGACAACTCGTTTGCCGAAATCAAGTTGTCCAGTTTTCGCGGGAAATATGTCGTTCTGTTCTTCTACCCGCTGGATTTCACGTTTGTCTGTCCTTCCGAAATCCTGGCCTTCAACAAGGCCGTCAAGGTGTTCGCCAAGAAGAATGCCCAGGTGCTGGGTGTTTCGGTAGACTCGCATTTCACCCACTGGGCCTGGCGCCAGACGCCGGTGAACAAGGGCGGCATCGGCGAGATCGCCTTCCCCCTGGTGGCTGACCTGAACAAGAAGATTGCCCGGGATTATGACGTGCTGCTGAATGATTCCGTGGCCTTGCGCGGGCTGTTCCTGATCGACCAGAAGGGTATCGTGCGTCACCAGCTGGTAAATGACCTGCCGCTGGGTCGTAATGTCGAGGAAGCCGTTCGCCTGCTGGACGCCCTGACATTCACCGAGGAACATGGCGAGGTGTGCCCGGCGAACTGGAAGGAAGGCGATGAGGCTATGAAGCCCACTGCCGAGGGCGTTGCCAGCTACCTGGCCAAGCACTCGAAGTAGGCGGTTTGACAGGGTGGGGGCCGGGGTCCGGTCGAACAGGCCGGGGTGAACTCCGGCCTTTTTTTATCGGGCGCAATATCGGTTGAAATTTCGCGAATAATGTAATAGTTTTACTCGCCGCAACGGAGAAATGTTGCGGGTATAGTTTGAAATGTTGTCTTCGGGACAGGGTGCTCTGCCAGAGCGGTGGAAAATCCCAACCGGCGGTTAAAGCCCGCGAGTCTCGCTTTAAGCGGGACAGACACGGTGAAATGCCGTGGCCGACAGTGATGGTGGCGTGAATGCGCCCTTCAGTCTGGATGGGAGAAGACAGGCCGGCACGGTTATGCCGTTCATGATCCCGAAGACCTATAGTTTTCGGGATTTTTTTATGAGCAGGAAGCTGACCATTTTCGATCCGGTTGAGGACGTGCTTGATGACATCCGCAGGGGCAGGATGGTGGTTATCACAGACGACGAAAACCGTGAAAACGAAGGCGATCTGGTCATGGCTGCCGAGAAGGTCACGGACCGGACCATCGCGTTCATGGCGCGTTTCGGATGCGGTCTGATCTGTGCGGCGATGACCCGGGCACGCCTCGAGGCTCTCGGTATACGGAGCATGATCAACCGGGGGGGGGGAGATCACTTTGGCACGGCCTTCATGGAGTCCGTCGATGCCCGTTCGGGAATTTCAACGGGTATCAGCGCCCCTGACCGCGCTCATACCATCAGGCTGCTGGTGGCGTCGGAGACCAAACGCGCTGATTTAATCAGTCCCGGACATGTTTTTCCCCTGGAAGCCAAGGAGGGCGGGGTTTTGCGGAGGGCAGGGCACACCGAGGCTTCCGTCGATCTGGCGCGGATGGCCGGACTTCAACCCGCGGGGGTGATCTGCGAGATCATGAATGATGACGGTTCCATGGCCCGCCTTCCCGAGTTGCGGAAGTTCGCCGCCCGACACGGCCTCAAGATGGCCTCCATTGCCAGCCTCATCGCGTACCGCCGCAAAGAGGAAAAGATGGTGGAGTGTATCCGCACGGTCGAGATGCCCACCCGCTTCGGGATGTTCAGGTTGAAGTTGTACCGATCTCAGACCGATAATGAGAACCACTTGGCGCTGATCATGGGCGATCCCCGCAAGGTCCGTTCCCCGCTGGTGCGTGTCCATAGCGAGTGCCTGACCGGCGATGTATTTGGCTCCCTGCGCTGTGACTGCGGGGCTCAACTGGACAAGGCCATGCAAATGGTGGCACTCGCAAAAACTGGAGTGGTGCTTTATATGCGGCAGGAGGGGCGTGGCATCGGGTTGGCCAACAAGCTCCATGCCTATGAACTGCAGGAGCAAGGCCTTGATACTGTCGAGGCCAATGTGAAGCTGGGCTTCAAGGCGGATCTCAGGGATTACGGGGTGGGTGCCCAGATCCTCGCTGATCTGGGATTAAGCCGCATCCGCCTGATCACGAACAATCCCCGCAAGGTCGTTGGCCTCAAGGCTTACGGATTGAGCATTACCGAGCGCGTTCCGCTGGTGCTGCCGGCGACGGAACATAGCAGGCGGTATCTGGCGACAAAGAAGAAGAAACTGGGACATTGGTTGTAAGGTAAACGGAAAGGAATCAACATGAACACGAATGTGAAGGAAATTTCGGGGAATCTGATCGGGAAAGGCATGAAAATTGGCATTGCCGTCAGCCGGTTCAATGATTTTTTCACCAAGGAACTCGTAGGAGGGGCCGTTGACTGCCTGGTACGCCATGGGGTCGCCGATAAGGATGTGACCGTGGTGTGGGTGCCGGGTGCCAACGAGCTTCCCTTTGCGGTCAGGAAAATGATCCTCAAGGGAGGCTATGACGCCGTCATCGCCCTCGGTGTGGTGATCCAAGGCGCTACTCCCCATGCCGACCTGATCAACTCCCAGGTGGCCCGGTCATTGTCGGCCATTGCTCTCGAAACGCAGGTGCCGGTTATCAATGCGGTTGTCTGCGCCGACAATCTTGACCAGGCAATCGAGCGGTGCGGGACCAAGGCGGGCAACAAGGGTTGGAACGGCGCCCAGGCGGCGATTGAAATGGCCAACCTCTGCCGGCAGATGGGAGCCTGACGATGGGATCACGACGCGATGCGCGGGAATGTGCGGTGCAGCTCCTATTCCAACTGGACTTCAATCCGGGCGAGTTGGATCCCGTGCTGGCTTCTTTTTGGTCCGAGCGGAAAGTGACGACCAAGACCCGCCTGTTCGTGGAGGAACTCGTGCGAGGTGTCCTCGCGAACCGGGAACGGGTCGATGAGGTGATTGCAAAGTGCGCCCAGAACTGGAACCTGCACCGTATGGCGGGGGTGGACCGCAATGTGATCCGTCTGGCCGTCTATGAAATGCTCTGCCGGACCGACATCCCCCATGCCGTTTCGATCAACGAGGCGGTTGCCATTGCCAAGAATATGGGCGATGTGGGTTCGGGCCGGTTTGTCAACGGCGTGCTGGACCGGGTGCGCCGCGATCTCGAGGCGGTTGCCCCCGCCGGGGCGGCTCCGTGAAGTCATGGCTCAACGCCCTGGCCCGAACCCGCGACAAGATTGTGGGCGGTCTGGCCAACCTGATTCCCGGGCTTTCCAAAGCCGATCCCGCCGCTCTTGAGGAATGGGAACAGGCCCTCATCCAGTCCGACATTGCCCCGCGTCTGGTCGGGGAATGGATCCAGAAACTCAGCCGCAAGGGGGGATCGGCTGACATGGTCGGCGAGATTCGAACCTTGCTGGAGGGAGCCTTCCCGTCCCAGCCTCCTTTTGTTTGGACGGCACACCCGGGCCCCAAGGTTATCCTGATCGTGGGCGTGAATGGATCGGGAAAGACCACCACCACGGCCAAATTGGGATATTTTGTCAAAAGCCGGGGGTTGGTGCCTCTGCTGGCCGCTGCCGACACTTTCAGGGCGGCGGGAGCTCATCAGTTGAAACTCTGGGCCGAGCGCCTGAAACTGGATGCTGTTGTGGGTGCCCACGGGGCTGATGCGGCAGCCGTCGCTTATGACGCAATCAAGGCTGCCGTGGCCCGCAAGGCCGATGTCGTCCTGATCGACACGGCTGGACGCATGCATAACAAGCAGCCCCTGATGGAGGAACTCCAAAAGGTGCGGCGGTCAATCGAAAAAGCGCTTCCCGGAGCTCCGCACGAGACCTGGATCGTGCTGGATGCCTCCCTGGGCAATAATGCCGTCATCCAGGCGCGGATGTTCAAGGAATGCGTGGCGCTGACCGGTGTCGTAGTGGCCAAGTTGGACGGATCTTCCAAAGGGGGATTTCTGTTTACTATCCGCCGGGAATTGGAACTGCCGGTATATTTCGTCGGACTGGGCGAGGGAGAGGATGATCTGGCGGAATTCAATTCCCGTGAATTTGTGAAGGGTTTTTTGGGACTGGGGAATGAAGAGGGTGGATGACATGCACTGGATGACGGAGGCGCTCCGTCTGGCCCGGCTGGGGGAAGGCCTGACAAGGCCTAATCCACCCGTGGGCGCCGTTGTGGTCCAGCGTGGCCGGCGGGTCGGGAGCGGCTATCACCGGAAGGCTGGAGGGCCCCACGCCGAAGTCTATGCGCTTCATCAGGCGGGCGTTCACGCCAGGGGTGCTACCCTCTATGTAACGCTGGAGCCGTGTTCAACATGGGGGCGGACTCCACCCTGTACCGAGGCCATCATTAAGGCCGGGGTCAAGAAGGTCGTGGTGGCCATTCCCGATCCCAATCCCCGCCATGCCGGCAGGGGCTTTCGTTTGCTGCGTCGGGCAGGGGTCGAGGTCGTCTCAGGAATTGGAGCCGCGGAAGCCCGTGTGATGCTTGCCCCATTTGCTTCCGCCATGCTCAGACGCCGGCCCTATGTCACCCTCAAGCTGGCGGTGTCGCTTGATGGCCGTATCGCCGACCGCAGGGGGTGTTCCAAATGGATTACCGGATCCAAGGCCCGCGCGCTTGTGCAAGGGGTCCGGCGCCGGGCAGATGCCGTGATGGTGGGGGCGGGGACTGTTTTGAAGGACGATCCCTCACTGCTGCCGCGTCCAGGCAAAGGGCGGAAGCCATTCAGAGTGATCGTTGATGCAGTCGGGAAATTGCCGTCAGGCAGACGTGTTTTTGCGGATGAGGCGGCCTTGCAAACCATTCTTGCGACGACGTCGCGGTGCCCAGTCCGTTGCCAGTCGGAGTATGCCGCCCATGGAGCTCAGGTCTGGGTTCTGCCTTCAGCCAACAGGGGTGTTTCCCTTCCCTCCTTGATGAAGGCATTGCATGGTATTGGAGTCCTTCATGTCCTATGCGAGGGCGGAGCGGGACTGGCGGCCTCCCTGATCCGGGCGAAGCTTGTGGATGAATTGATCCTGTTCATCGCTCCGGTGGTGATTGGCGGAGACGGGGTGGCGGCGATCAGCGGAGCAGGATGGCCATTGGCCAATGTGCCCCGGATGAGGATAGTTGAAACCCGGCAAGTGGGTGATGATGTGATGATTCGGGCCTTAACGACAGCAGACTTACAGGTGGAACCATGTTTACAGGATTGGTACAACAGGTAGGAACGCTGGCGAAAAAAAATGCCCGTGCCGATGGGGCAAGTCTGGCGATCCGTCATGAGCCGTGGGCGTCGCCGCTGGTACTGGGCGAAAGCATTGCCGTGCAAGGGGCCTGTCTGACCGTGACCTCCCTTCGTTCAGGGGACTTCACCTGCGATGTCCTGTATGAGACGCTTGAGAAAACCACACTGGGCGACATAACTCCGGGTGCACAACTCAACCTGGAACGGGCGTTGCGGGCCGATGAAAGGCTGGGCGGTCATATTGTCACAGGCCACATTGATGGGCAGGGGTTGGTCTCGTCGATCGGGCAGAAAGGCGCCGATTGGATCCTTGAGGTCACCTGTCCCCCTGAGTTGCTTGCCGGAATTGTTCCGAAAGGCTCGATTGCCGTAAACGGCGTCAGCTTGACGATCGCCGCCTTGCGCCAGAGCTCATTTGCCGTTCATCTTATTCCGCATACCTGGAGTCATACATCCCTGCATGCCCTGAAAACCGGACATTCCGTCAACCTTGAAACGGACCTGATTGGGAAATATGTCCAGCGCTACCTGGGCCGGATGCAGGGTGACAAGGGAGTGACGATGGAGAAGTTGCTTGCCGCCGGGTTCTCGGGTTAAC
Source organism: uncultured Verrucomicrobiota bacterium (assembly GCA_964406065.1). Classification (GTDB taxonomy): domain Bacteria; phylum Verrucomicrobiota; class Kiritimatiellia; order CAIKKV01; family CAITUY01; genus JAABPW01. Next base: position 16,432 of record CAYOQM010000011.1, on the reverse strand, counting down.
GCTTGCGGGGTATTGGGTATTGTTCCGGAGGCATCGGGAGAGGGCCAATACCTATTGACTGTTTATCCGGCTGGTTTGCCGTTGGCGTACGGCTTCGTAAAGCAGGATGGTGGTGGCCGCCGCCACATTGAGTGAGTCGGCCTGGCCCAGCATCGGAATTTTCACCTTGAGGTCGGCTGAATTCATCCATTTTTCGGTCAGGCCGTATTGCTCTGTTCCCACGACGATGGCCGTGCCCTTCTTCAGGTCAACCTGATAATACTCGTGCTCCGTGTGCGGGGTGGCGGCCAGAATTTGGATGTGATGGGCGCGCAACC
>CAYOQM010000011.1:15783-16105 GCA_964406065.1 uncultured Verrucomicrobiota bacterium | reverse complement strand
GGACTTCATCCGTCGAGGCTTCAATGACCGGAATGGCGAACAGGGTTCCGGTGCTGGCCCGCACCACGTTCGGGTTGTTGATGTCGGTACACCGGTCGCAGATGATCACGGCATTCACTCCGGTGGCATCGGCGGAGCGGAGGATGGTTCCAAGATTGCCGGGTTTTTCGATGGCTTCCGCTACGACCAGGAGCGGGTTCGGGGGAAGGGTCAGTTCGGCGAGCGTCCTGCGGACCTGCGGGGCAACAGCCAGCAATCCCTCGGGGCGGTCTCGATAAGACATTTTCTCGAATACCGGACGGGTGCATTCAAGGAGATCGGC
>CAYOQM010000011.1:14716-15773 GCA_964406065.1 uncultured Verrucomicrobiota bacterium | reverse complement strand
CACCGCTCGATGAGGGCCGGTTCATTGGTGCCCATGAACAGTTCCGGGCAGGTAAATAGGGCCTTCGGGTTGTGCCGGTTGTCCAGGGCACGCTTGAGCTCGCGGTACCCCTCGATGATCATCTCCCCACGCTCATCCCGGTCGGAGCGCTGCCGGAGGCCGACCACCGCCTTGATGCGGGGATTCTGCAGGCTGGTGATCAGCAGGGGTTTAGCCATGGCCGCCGGCGGGCTATTTGAACGTGATCTCCGCATCCGCGGAGACCGAGTAAGCCGGTGAATTGGATGTCCCTGAAGCCGACCCCTCGATGGTGGAGGTCACGTGCAGGGTGACGGAGCCGCTGAGTGCGGTATCGCTCGTGGGAGCCGTGTAGACGACCGTGCTTCCGGTCCGGGAAGACAGGGTTCCGGCCGCGGACGAGTTTGTGCCGCTGATCGACCAGGTGTACTGATACCCTCCGCCGACGGTGAATTCCTTCGACTGGCCTGAGGAAAGCGTGGCGCTTGAGGGGGAAATGGTCAGGGCGTCATTGGCGCCAGCCGTGTCGCAGCCGGTCCAGACCAGAGCGCCGGCCAAGCACAGGATGATTCCCAGGGTCCCCGCGATGATTCGATGGAGTTTCGCTGTCATGGTGATGCCTTCCTCTTATTATAGTGGATCAATCAGATCCAGAATGGACTGATCCTTGATTTCGTTTCTTGCGGAGGGTTCATGCCGTTGCAGCCTGCGGGGAAAGGTCTCCTGTCGAGCCTCCGGCTGGATGGTGGGCGCTTCGTTCCCGTCCGTCGGTCCGCCGGAAGGAGCCGGTTCAGCCGGAGAAGAAGTCGGAGTTTCCTGTTCCTGAGGCGCGGGTTTGGCGGCTTGCGGTGGTGGCGCCTGCTGCTGTGATGGCTGAGATTGGGGTTGCCGCCGATGCTGCTGAGGCGGCTGTTCACGCCGGAGAGGGCCGCATACCATGTCCAAGGTCTCCTCCAGGGTTGAGGCCCGGATATGCCGGATGCGATCATGGCGTGCGGTTTTTTCGAGCTCGGGATGGTTGGTGGCCAGCACCGGCGAG
>CAYOQM010000011.1:0-14706 GCA_964406065.1 uncultured Verrucomicrobiota bacterium | reverse complement strand
GGTGATGCCGCTTGGCGGCCGCGAGGGCTCCGAGGGTAACCTTTACTAGTTGATCCCCGGTGGCGTAGCGCACCTGCACTCCGCCCTGCGTTGTGCCGTCAGGGATCTTCCGCGACGGGCGGCCCGGGAAGATGACGGTCACGGACGTTTCTTCCTTGCTCACGAACGACGAAAGCCGGCGAAGGACGGCGATTTGGTCATTCGAGCCCAGTTCGCCATTTTGGATTTCCTTGCCTGGGGGATAGATATAAACGAAAGCCGGACGGCGCCCCGCTTTCGATGTGCCCCTGCTGATCCAACCCCGTACTGCGTGTATGATTCTTCTCACTGTGCTACTCCATGCCAAAGCTAATTGGCAGGATGATAGTGAGTTGCGCGCCAATAGTAAATAGCGGATCGATGGGGGCATCTGCTGTTTGCCATGATCCGCCTTTTTATGTCATAGTCGGGACGTTTGCCACCAGGGTGGCGGAAGGGTCATGTATGAAAACACAGATAATGTTGCTTCCCGTTCTTCTTCTTCTTCTCGTACGCGCGGCTTCCGGGGGATCCATCACCCTCGACGGCATTGCGGCCTATGTCAACGATTCCGTCATTACCGTCAGCGAGGTGAAGGAGGCGGTTGCGCCCCTGATTCCCCAGCTCCGGCAGGTCTATGAGGGGGCGGATCTCGAGAGCCGGATCAAGGAGGCGTACGGGGAAGCCCTGGATGACCTGATCCATGGCAAGCTGATTGTGAAAGCCTATGAGGCGGATGCCAAGATCAATAAGGAGGGCGTTGAAAAATACGTAGAGAAGAAAGTCAGCGAGTTTATCCAGAACCGATTCGGGGGTGACCGGCAGGAGTTTCTGAAGGCGCTGCGTGATGAACACATGTCGATGGAGGAATGGCGCCGCCGGATGCGCGAACGGATTGTCGTGGGTATGATGAAATCCCGTGAAGTGGAGGGGAAGGTGGTGATTTCGCCGCGCGAAGTCGTCCGTATTTATGAAGGCAATCCAGCCAAGTACCACCGTGACGAGCAGGTTAACCTCCGGGTGATCCTGGTTCATGGTTCAACCAATGAAACCGATCGCGCGGTGCGCGAGGCCTCGACGAAAGAAGCCATGGCCAGGCTGGCGGCGGGGACTGATTTCGGGGACATGGCCCGAAAGATCTCCGAGGATGGCAAGGCGGAACAGGGGGGGGATTGGGGATGGGTGGACACTCGTGATCTGCGCCCGGAACTGGCCCTTGCGGTCAGGGGGTTGAATAAGGGAGCCATGAGTGGTCTGGTCGTGATGGACGGCGATTTCTATCTGCTTAAACTGGGGGATCGCCGCGTGGCGGGACCGGTTCCTTTCGAGGAGGTTCGATCCGCCATCGAAAAGGATCTCAGGCGCAAGGAAATCCGCAGGCTAAATGCCGTCTGGATGGAACAGTTGCGGAAGGACGCCTATATCCAAATTGTAGATCGGGTTGCGTATTGAGATCCCGCCGGGAGCAACGGTGAAACTGACCAGTCCATTACAGGTGAAGACCCTGCTTCAGGAGCGAGGCCTCCAGCCGAATACTCTGCTCGGGCAGAACTTCCTGATCGACGCCAATATCAGGGATATCATTATCGCGGCGGCTGATCCGCAGCCGGACGACGTGATCCTGGAGATCGGTCCGGGGCTGGGCGTGCTGACGGAAGTGCTGGCCGCCCGGGTGGGGCGCCTTGTGGCGGTGGAAAAGGATCGCGACCTGTGTGCGTATCTGAAAGGCGAGTATGCGGACCTTCCCGCTCTGACCCTGATCGAGGGGGATGCCCTGGATCTCGATGCCGGGTTTTTCAAGCGGGAGGGTATTAACAAGGTGGTTTCAAATCTTCCCTACTCCGTGGGCAGCCGGATTCTCATGAATCTCTTTGCCTTGCCCTGTCCACCTCCTCAACTTACGGTCATGGTGCAGCTTGAGGTGGCGGAACGGCTGGTGGCGGGACCGGGGGACAAGGAGCGCGGGCTCCTGGGGGTCTGGGCACAGCGGGTGTATTCAGCGGCGACGGTGAAGGTGATCAGTCCCAATTGTTTTTATCCACGGCCGCAGATCAAGTCCGCCGTGGTGGTGATGGAGCGCCGTCCGTTGGCGTCCCTTCAACAGGGAGATCGCCCGGGGTTCAGGGAACTGACCAAGGCATCGTTCTCCTTTCGCAGGAAACAGATGGCGACCATCTTGACCCGGTTGTCGGGTAGGTTGGGATTCCCTGCGGACGAGGCGGCGGGATTGCTTTTAACAGCGGGACTCGACCCGCGGATCCGCCCGGAAATGCTGACGGTCGACCAGTGGCAGGCCTTGGCTGACGGTGTGGCCGGCAGGCGTGCGGGCTGAATGATGAGAGGCGAGCTGTGACATGAGTGGTGAAACACTGACTCCGATGATGGCGCAATACCGGCAGATTCGCGGCAAACTGCCTGCAGGCACGATTCTTTTTTTCCGGCTCGGTGATTTCTACGAGATGTTTTTCGAGGACGCCAAGGAGGCCGCACAGATTCTGGACATTACCTTGACGCGGCGGCAGGGCGTTCCGATGTGCGGGGTGCCGTTCCATGCCGTGGACGGATATCTCGCCAAGTTGATCCGGGCCGGACGGAAGGTGGCTATTTGCGAACAGGTGGAGGAGCCCGGAGCCTCTAAAGGAATTGTCCGCCGCGAGGTGACCAGCATCGTGACGCCTGGAACGCTCATGCAGGACACCCTTTTGACCTCGGTCCAGAACAACTATCTGGGCGGGTTATGCCGGAGCGGGAATGTTTTCGGGCTGGCCATGCTCGACATATCCACGGGGGCCTTGTGGGTTGAAGAGTCTGCCGATGCCGCCCTGCTGGCAGACACCCTTCGCCAGTTTTCCCCCCGCGAATGTGTCGTGCCCTCGGAGCAGAGGACTGATCCCGCGCTGAAGCCGGTGCTCGCCTCGCTGGGTGGCATTGTGGTCAGCGGCGGGGAGGACTGGGTTTTCAGGTATGATGTAGCCCGGGACCGCCTGATCAGGCACTTCGCCGTTCACTCCCTGGACGGGTTCGGCTGCGAGCATAAGACGGCGGCGGTGGCGGCGGCAGGCGGGGTTCTCTACTATGTCGAGGAGGAGCTCAAGCGCAATGTGAAGCACGTTCGCACCTTGAAGGTCAGCAATCCGGCCGAATACATGATGATCGATCAGTCGACCTGCTCGAATCTTGATTTGGTCCCGCGCCGGGCCGAAGACCGGCGCGGCTCGGCAACCCTGTTGGGAACCCTCGATGAGACGAAGACCCCTATGGGAGCCAGGTTGTTGCGCGATTGGATCCTGCGCCCCCTGGCGGAGGTCCAAGGCATCGAACGACGACTGGATGGCGTGGAAGCCTTTACGCGCGATCGGACCCTGTTGCATGAATTTCGAGACCGATTGACAGGGATCCGCGACCTGGAACGTCTGGTAGCCCGCCTCAGTGCCGGCAGCGGCAACAGTCGTGACCTTCGCGGCATGGGCGTCTCGTTGTCAGTCCTCCCTGACCTTCGCCTCCTTATCGAAGGGCATGCCACTGAGATGCTGCAGGCGCTCGGCCTGCAAATCGTGCTGCTACCCGATCTGGCTGGCCTGATTGAACAGGCAATCGAGGACGAGCCTCCGGTTCCGGTGAAGGAGGGCGGGATGATCCGCAAAGGGTTCAACGCCGAACTGGACGCGTTGCGCGTCGCCGCAACCGACGGCCGACAGTGGCTGGCCGAGTTCCAGGCCCATGAGCAGGCGCGCACCGGGATTAAGTCGCTTAAGGTCCGCCACAACCGTGTGTTCGGCTACTATATCGAAGTCTCAAAGGGACAACTCGCCAATGTTCCGGCTGATTACATCCGGAAACAGACGGTGGTGAATGCCGAACGGTTTGTGACGCCGGAACTGAAGGAGTACGAGCGCAAGATCATGGGGGCCCAGGAGCGGGCCATGGCGCTGGAGTACGAGCTTTTCGTGCAGATCCGCGACCGGGTGGTCGACGTCACGGGCGACATTCAGCGCACGGCTCTGGCCCTGGCCCAGTTGGATGCGCTGTCCACCTTGGCCGAGCGGGCCGTGATGGGGCGGTATGTACGACCGCGCATCAACCAGGGGGACCGGGTGCATATCCGGGAGGGCCGTCATCCCGTGATCGAGAGAATCCCCGAGGCTGAGCGGTTCATTCCGAATGATACCCTTCTCAATGGCGCGGATCACCAATTGATTGTCCTGACGGGCCCCAATATGGCGGGAAAGTCGACCTATATCCGTCAGGTCGGCCTCATCGTCATCATGGCCCAGATGGGGTCATTCGTGCCCGCCGCAGAGGCCGAAATTGGGGTGGTTGATCAGGTCTTCACGCGGGTCGGTGCTAGCGATGACATGGCACGCGGCCGCAGCACCTTCATGGTCGAGATGCAGGAAACGGCCAACATCCTGAACAACGCCACTTCAAGGAGCCTGATTATTCTCGATGAGATCGGACGGGGGACCAGCACGTTCGACGGCATCAGCATTGCCTGGGCCGTGGCCGAATTTCTACATAATAGTCCCGGGGCAAAGGCCAAGACGTTGTTTGCCACCCATTACCACGAGCTGACTGACCTGGCGCTCACGCTCAGCGGGGTGAAAAATTACAATGTGGTGGTCAGTGAGCGGAACGATCAGATCGTTTTCCTGCGCAAAATCGTTCCCGGCGCGGCCGACAAGAGTTACGGTATCCAGGTGGCGCGGCTGGCGGGGTTACCCGGAGAAGTGATTGATCGCGCCAAGGAGCTTCTCGCCAACCTCGAGGACGGCGAATGCAGCGAGGCCGGGCAGCCGAAGCTGGCGAGGCACAAGCGTAAAAACCGCGACAGCGGCCAGATGACGCTGTTCGGACACTAAAAAAGGCCGGATCGAAATCCGGCCTTTCATGCTTGCTGAAAACGGTTGGTTACCAGCGACGCTCGCCGCCCCCGCCCCCGCCGCCTGAGCCACCCTCGGCGCGCGGACGCGCTTCGTTGACCTTCATCTTGCGACCGCCCATGTCCTTGTCGTTCAGGGTGTCAATCGCCTTCTGGGCCGCGGCACTGTCAGGCATCACTACAAAACCGAAACCTTTGGAACGGCCAGTCTCACGATCCTGAATGATGTTGACGGACTCCACTGTGCCATACTGCTCGAACTGTTCGCGCAGATCATCCTGCGTTGTCTGATACGGAAGATTTCCAACGTAAATATTCACCTTGTCTGTACTCCAATTAAACTTTTCTTAACAAATACCAATTCCTACATCTCGCCAACCTAGTCTCGATCTCCAGCCTGCCCGTGCACCTCCATCAATCACCCGACCGGATCTCCGGTCTAAAACAGCCGAAACATATAGAATATGGACTATTCCTGCAACACAAATTATTTTGATGGCAAATTATTTTGATTTTCGCGGCGCGACCCAGAAATCATTGCCGGGCCCTTCGATGGACTGAAGGATGGCATGGACATTGGCCACCGGAATGGAGGCCTCCACCCGGGCCGCCACGCGGCGCGGATCGGTCGTGATCCACGCCCACATGCGCCCCTTGCGGACAAACAGCCCGTTAAAGGCAGCTTCTGGCTCGATCTTGAGGGCAGGCACATTGTCGTGATCCGGCAGGTCGAGCGATTCTTGTTTGATGCCCGTGACCCACAGGTCGTAGATTTTCTCATCGGCCATGACCCGGAAGTGGTCGCGTTGGCCGACTTCAAACCTGTGCCGCCGCATATAGTACATGAAACTGGGGATGTCTCGCGTGTCGGCCTCGATTCGGAAGACGCGCGTGGTGCCCGTAATCAGGGATTCCCAGCGCGCCACGAGGTTCGTCCGGTCAAAGCGGGTGATCTCATGGTGTCGATGTGAACCCTCGCTCATATTCTTGGTGAACTGGACCGGCAGGAAGGTTTCCGGGTCCACCAGGCTTTCGATGGTGTCGTTGACGGGATAGATCTTTTCGATCACCTTGTTGGAAAAGGTCCTGAATCTGATGGCCAGGAGACGCCGGCCTCCGACATCCGCCCATTCGGTCCAGGCCAGGGCCGTGCCCACCGGTACAAATCCCCAGTACAGCTTGTAGGTGATCTTCTCACCCACAGGCCAGGAACAGCCCGCAAGGGTGTTCGTGTCGGCCCGACTCGACCCGGCGGTCGAGTAGAGGAGGCCAAGCGCCAGACATGCCATGAAATACCGCATACGTCAGGTAGCGAACCCGAAAACCGGCAAGATGTCAACAGAAGGCTATACCCGGAACCTGGCGAAGTATGTTGTGGATTGCTATTGACCGGCCCCTTTGTGTTTGATTGAGTGCAATCTTGGTTATTTGGGTTCATAAGGCGCCACTCTAAGCCGAAAGGAAGAGGGATGTGAAGAAGGCAACGATGCTCGACAACGCGTATGTAAACTTTGATAACGCCGTGGCGCTGCTGAAAGACGAATACGACGGGGCGTTGTTGCGTAAACTCCGGCATCCCAAGGAACGCACGGAGCTGAGGCTTTCTCCGCAGTTTTCCGATGGCACGATGCACCTTTTCAAGGCCTATATCGTTCATCACGACAGTGCCCTGGGCCCGTGCAAGGGGGGGATCCGGATGACGCCCTCTGTCACGCTGGATGATATCACGGCGTTGGCCATGGATATGACCTGGAAATGCGCGCTGTTCGGGGTGCCCTTTGGAGGCGGCAAGAGCGGGATCATCGCCGACCCCCTGACCTTGGCGCCGGATGACAAGCAGGCGCTGGTCCGTAGTTTCACCCGGGCGGCGCATCATCTGATCCATCCGCTGGTGTATGTGCCCGCGCCGGATATGGGCACGAACGAGCGGGATATGGGGTATATCAAGGATGCCATTACCTATTCCGCCGGAAATGCCACGACACAGGGCTGCTACGTGACGGGAAAACCCGTGATCCTGGGAGGGATTCCCGGCAGGCGCGAGGCCACGGGGCGAGGGGTGGCCATCGCCACGGAGTCCGCCCTGTCCAGGCTGGGAATGTCGATCAAAGGGGCCAAGGTGATTGTCCAGGGCTTCGGGAATGTGGGGTCCATGGCCTGCGCCGCCCTCATTGAACGCGGGGCCGTGATCGTCGGGGTGTCCGATATCGATGAGGCCTTGTACGCCGAGCCGGGGTTCGACATCCCGAAACTCAGGGAACATGTAAAGACGGCCGGCTCCCTGAAAGGGTGCAAACAGGGGCGCAAGGTGGGGCACGACGCACTCCTGGAAATGGCGTGCGACGTATTGGTCCCGGCGGCGGCAGGGAACCAGATTACCGCCAGGAACGCGCCGAAGATCATGGCCCGGATCATTGCCGAGGGCGCGAACGGCCCGACGACCCCGGAAGCCGATGAGGTGTTCATCAAGCGGGGCGTGTTCGTGATCCCGGACATCCTGTGCAATGCGGGCGGCGTATTTGTCTCGTATCTGGAGTACACCCAGGAGACGCAGCAGGAGCAGATGACCGAGGACGTTGTGGTCGCCCGGCTTGAGAAGCGGATGCACGAACGGGTTCATCTGGTCATCGATACCGCCGAAAAGCGTCATCTGTCGACCCGCGACGCGGCGATGCTGCTGGCGGTGTCCAGGGTGTGTGAAGCCACCCTTGCAAAGGGGAATCTTCCTTGATTTCAGTTTCTTCTATTCGGTGACATGCAGTTAACATTCGGAGGTGCCATGCACACAGGTATACAAGTAGTCGTCATAGGATTTATGGTGTGCTCCAGCCTCTGCTACGGGGAGGTGTCCCGTTCCGACTTGTCAGCCGAAACCCAGCGTTTTCTTCCACCTCAGAGTTCCACCGTCAGGCTCAACAGCGGTAAGACCGTCCAGGGGGAAATCGTTGCGGACGAGGAGGGCGACTCCAGCAGGATCGTGGTTAAAACGGTCTCCGGCTCCATTGTCAGCAAGCAGCGCTATCCCAGAAGCGAGGTTGCCGATATCCGCCCCGAGGACCTGGAGAGCGTGTTTGCCAAGTCGTTGAAGGCCCTTCAACTCTCTCCCAAGACCAACCTGACGGCCGAGGCGTATGCTCAGGCTGGCACACTTTTTGCCGACTTTCTGGCCCACTGGCCGGCCAGCAAGAGCGCGGCTGGGATCAGTGAACAGCGCAGCGCTTTCGCCGATGAGCAGAAGAAACATGCCCAGGGCCTTGAAAAGCTGGACGGGGAATGGATGCCGCCCATCAGGGCCTCCGTCACCCGTTACAATGCATTGTCGCGTATTGTACAGAAGGCGCAGACGCAATACGCGGGCATTGAACGTTCCGATTACAAGACGGACCCGGGCGCCAAGCGGAATTATGAGCGCATCCTGAGTGACCGGCGCGCCATCGCCCGCCGCCTTCCCTCCCTGATGAACGAGCGCATACCCATGCTGATCAAGGAGAAGGATTTCGAGCAGGCCGCAACCGAAATGGACACCTTCGTCCTGTTCTGGGTGGCGCGCGTGACGAAGAACCGGGCCAACGCCCAAAACGCCACGATGGGCGGTGACGCGGAGTTCGCAGGAATGGATTTCCAGGTCCTTGTAAACCTCGAGAAGAATATCCTGAATGCTTATCTGGCGTCCAGGGAGCCTTCCGAACTTAAGGCACCCGCATCAGGCGATCCGAACATGGTTTACATCCCGGGTGGTTTCTTTCTCATGGGCCGGGAAGACGCCACTCCCGCCGATCCCGATTTTCCGGTTCGCCTGATCTATGTCAAACCCTACTTCATTGACACTTACGAAGTCTCCAACGGGGAGTACCGCAAGTTTGTCGAATATGTCCGCAAGACCCAGGACTACAGCATGGAACATCCCGATGCCCCGCCGCTCAAGGATCATCAGTCCGTTAATCAGACACCCGGCATCAGCCGTGACACCCAGCCTGTCGTCGGCGTGGACTGGTTTGACGCCTATGCCTATGCCAAGTGGAAGGGAAAACGATTGCCGACCGAAGCTGAATGGGAATTGGCCGCCCGGGGAACGGATGGACGCCTCTATCCCTGGGGCTCGAAATCCCTGACCGAGGTTGTCGTCAACTGCCCAGCCAGCCGTACGGCCCTGGCCGCGGAGATGGATCGGCGTGATCCACCGCCCCCGCCGCCCCGATTTTCATGTAAACGGGAAGAACCCCGACCTCCCCGGGTGTTGCCGGAAGTGACCTGGGATGCGAACGCGTCGATGCCTCAGGAGGCCCAGGGCGGTTTGTTCCTGCCCAGCGAACCCGTTGTCAGTCCTTACGGGCTTATGCACATGGCTGGGAATGCGGGGGAATGGGTCCAGGATGTGTTTGATCCCGCCGGCTACCTGAAAAACGCACAGCACAATCCCCTCAGCGCCGCCATGGGCCCGGGCCATGTCTTCGGGGGCGGCTCCTACCTGAGCCCTGAGACGGAATTGAAGACCACCTTCCGGGGGAATGCGGCGGACGCCAAGTCCCGGCGCGGATGCGGACCCGGTGACCGGCCGATTATCGGATTCCGCTGCGTGAAGGATGTTAAGTAATAGAGTGGTCGGGGCGGCGGGATTTGAACCCGCGACCTTTTGGTCCCGAACCAAACGCGCTACCAGTCTGCGCTACACCCCGATTGTACCGGCGGTGAGGTCTGGAATCGGAATGTTCCCGGGAAGAACTCCTGTCCAAACCTCGTCAAAATGAGGGGCGAACAATATCAGCGCGAAGATGTCGCGTCAAGGAAAGGAAATGAGAATAGGACACAGCGATTTTAGTTCTGAACAGATTTGCGCTGTACCAGGACCTTGAATGTCCGGCCCATGAGGGTGGGGTGGATAAGCTGATGGAGCTGGTTCCGTTCCGGACTCCATTTCCCCGCCTCTAGGGCGACCAGCTCTTCCACCAGTTCACGCCCCGCCTCCAGCAGGAATTGGGATTGGTCGCAAAAGAGGATCGTCTCCAGTCCGGCCTTTCGCCCCGCGTCCATGACCGAGGTGAAGTCGACATGGGCCGTTATATCCTGTTGTCCGATTCGTATAAAGGGATCCCGGTTGGCCGTATGTTCGAAATGGCACAGCAGGGTGCCCTCCCGCCGGTGCGGGGCGAAATAGCCGTCGTGCTCGTAACCGTAGTCAACCGTGATGATGTAGCCACGCTCCAGGCACCGGGCCATATCCCCGATCCAGTCGATTGCGCGCAGATTGATTTCGGTGGTGTAGCCTTCCATCAAGTGTGCCGGCAACCCCTCCAGCCGTTCGGCCAGACGGGGTGTGGAGAGCGGCCCCGTGACTTCAGCGAAAGACTCCATGCCCTCTGCCGTTTCGACCACGTAGAGCTCGCGCCACCGGCCATTCACCACACGCACCCGGTGTACCGGAAAGGCATCCAGCAATTCATTTGAAATGATGCACCCGGTTATCCGGTCCGGAATAGGACCGCCTGCTTCAACGATGCTGTAGGACAAATCCGGTGCTTCCGTTAACACATCTTCCCTCAACTGCCCGCAGTGTCCGCCGAATTCCAACACCCGGAAGTCCGGCGGGGTTCCCATGGCCTTCCTGTAGGTGTACAACTGTCGCGCGAAGATGCGTCCATAGAGGCTGCCGATGCTGACATTAGTGTAGAAGTCGCCGCCGCAGCCTATGGAGGGTGAGGTGGTGTAGTATCCCAGGGCGGGATGGTAAAGCGCCATCTCCATGAACCGTTCGAAGGTGATTCTCCCGCCCGCTTCCCGGATGGATCCGGCAATCAAGGTGGCAAGCGCCGTTGTTCCGTTTGATGTGTTGCTCATGCGTTCCGGGCAAACTTCTGTTTCAGCCTCTGAGAATTTAATAGTGGAAACACCAAATTAAGTCGATTCGTTTCGTTAAATCGTTATTCTGTACGGCTTGGCTGATGCTTGAACAATCCTTGCATTGTGCTAATTTGGGTCGATTCAATTTTCGTGAGATGACGCTGCTGTAGGGATGGGGCTATCTTGATCCTCGCGCTGAACGAAGGGTGTTGTGCTGATCAGTCCTGAATACCGGGAGTTTGTCGAGGCAGGTGCCATGCTGGTGGCGGCGATTATTTTCGCTGTGGCCGCCCTTGCCCTGCCCATCCTGCTCGGGCCGCGCCGGAGTCACGGGAAGGTCAAGGACACTCCGTATGAGTGCGGCATGCCGGCGATCGGTGAGCGCGCGCGGTTCAGTGTCAAGTTCTACATCGTCGCCATGCTGTTCATCCTGTTCGATGTGGAGGTGGTCTTTCTCGTCGGCTGGGCGGCGATGTACCGTGACCTGATCCGGCCGGTTGAGCAGGGCGGGATAGGATGGCCCATGCTGACCGGCACCCTGACGTTCATCCTGATTCTCGAGGTCGGCCATCTGTACGCATGGAAAAAAGGCGCGCTGAATTGGAGTCCGGCCAGGGCGGGGAAACCGCGGGAGGGGATGTCGTGAACCGCAGGATCGAGGACACGCCCGGCTTGAACGGAGGGGATTATCCGGTCATCGCGACCCGGCTGGATGCGGCCATCAACTGGATCCGGAAGAATTCCTGCTGGCCCCAGCCGATGGGACTGGCCTGCTGCGCCATTGAGCTGATGGCCGCCGGCGCGGCGCGCTTCGATATCTCCCGGTTCGGTGCCGAAGTGATGCGGTTTTCCCCGCGTCAGGCCGATTGCATGATCGTGGCGGGAACCTGCACCTATAAGATGTCGGGAGTGGTCAAGCGGGTCTGGGACCAGATGGCGACCCCGAAATGGTGCATCGCCATGGGTGCCTGCGCCAGCACCGGCGGCATGTACCGCAGTTATTCCGTGTTGCAGGGTATCGATCATCTCATCCCCGTCGATGTCTATATCTCCGGCTGTCCCCCGCGCCCGGAAGCGCTGCTCGAGGGATTCATGGCGATCCAGCGCAAGATCGAACACTCCAAGGGGTTCTCGGCGTTGAAATCTCCCCATCCCGCACCGGTTGAGGCGGAAGCCCTCGCCGGGCCGATCATCATCCGAGGCGAATGATCCCATGAACACCCCGGAGGCCATCCAATTGTTGAAACGCCGGTTCGGTGACGCGGTCACTGAACAACCCGCCTTCCGGGACGAGCAGGGTGTGTGTCTGCCGCGGGAACGGCTTTCCGAGGCTTGCCGACTGCTGAAGACGGAGGCCGGTTTCAACGTGTTGACGGATTTGGCCGGGGTTGACAATGCCGATACCTCGCCCCGGTTTGAAGTACACTACCTCCTGTATTCCCTTTCAGCCCGCTGCCGCCTGCGCCTTGTGGTCGGGGTGCCGTCGGAAGATCCCGTCGTGGATACCGTGAGCGATGTGTGGGCCACGGCCAACTGGCATGAGCGTGAAGCCTTCGACATGTTCGGCCTGCAGTTCCGGGGTCATCCCGACCTCCGCCGCATTCTGATGTGGGACGGTTATTCCCACCATCCCCTGCGCAAGGATTTCCCGGTGGCGGGTCTTCCGGCCAACCTCCCTTCGACGGCCGTGGACTCCGGCGCGGTCGAGTCCGCTCCGATGGCGGGCGGCCCCTTCGTCTCGGCCACGGGCACGCGGTCATCCCCCCGGCGCGAACCGCGGTCGTTTGAAACGGCGGCGGCACGGGATCGAGCCGTCACGGACCCGGACCGGAAGGAGGAGATCTGACATGACCCCCTCCAGTCATGATCTCCTCGTGGCCGACGCGGCGTCCCGCGCCCATGAGGCCTGGTCTCCTGAAGCCGCCGGTGATGATCGGATGATCATCAATCTCGGCCCCCAGCATCCCAGCACGCACGGAGTCCTGCGGGTGGTCCTGGAACTCGAGGGCGAGCAGATCACCCGGTTGTGGCCGGATATCGGCTTCCTCCACCGGGGCGATGAGAAGATCGCCGAGAACATGACCTACCAGCAGTTCCTGCCCTACACCGACCGCCTGGATTACCTGGCGCCGATGGCCAACAATGTCGCCTACGCCTATGCCGTGGAGAAACTGCTCGGCGTCGAGGTTCCGCCCCGCTGCCATTATATCCGCGTGATCTGCTGCGAGCTCTCGCGCATCGCCTCCCACCTGCTCGGCCTCGGTTGCTATGCCATGGACGTCGGGGCGATGACGGTGTTCCTCTACACCATGCGCGAACGCGAGAAGATCATGGACCTGTTCGAGCGGCTCAGCGGGGCGCGCTATACGAGCAGTTACACCCGTATCGGCGGGCTGGCCAACGACCTCACGCCCGATTTCATCCCGGGCGTCCGGGCCTTCCTGGCCGACCTTCCCGCCGCCGTGGACGAGATCGACGGCCTGCTGACCCGCAACCGCATTTTTGTCGACCGCACCCGCGATGTGGGCGTGCTCTCCCGTGAACAGGCCATCGATCTCGGCGTGACGGGGCCAAACCTCCGCGCGTCCGGAGTGGACTGGGATCTGCGCAAGGCCCACCCGTATTCGGCCTACGCTGATTTTGAATTCGAGGTCCCGCTGGGTTCAGCGGGGGATTGCTATGACCGCTTCCTGGTTCGCATGGAGGAGGTACGCCAGAGCCGGAAGATCGTGCTCCAGGCCATTGACCGCCTGCCCGCCGGGCCCTGGCATGTGGATGACGGCAAGGTGTTTTTGCCGCCCAAGGCGGATGTCCTGACGAAAATGGAGCCGCTGATCCACCAGTTCATGCTCGTTACCGAGGGCATCAATGCGCCGCCGGGAGAGATTTACTTTTCGGCCGAGAATCCGAAGGGGGAACTCGGCTTTACGATCGTCAGCAAGGGCGGTGGTGTCCCGCACCGGTTGAAGATACGCGCCCCCTCGTTTGTCAACCTGCAGGCGCTGTCCTTATTGTCCGTGGGGCACCTGTTGAGCGACATGACAGCCATCCTGGGAAGTCTGGACTTCGTGATGGGGGAGTGTGACCGGTAATATGGCCCTTCATGTACCCATCGAATTGGAGCGGCGGATGGATGATCTCATCCGGCAATATCCGGAGGATCGCCGCCGGGCGGCCACGCTGTGGCTGCTTCACCTCCTGCAGGACCATTACGGTTACCTGGGTCGCGAACAGGTGGAATGGACGGCTGCCAAGCTTCAACTGGCGCCGATCAACATCTGGGAATTGATCCGGTTCTATCCCATGTTCTCCGAGACACCCC
Organism: uncultured Verrucomicrobiota bacterium; assembly: GCA_964406065.1. Classification (GTDB taxonomy): domain Bacteria; phylum Verrucomicrobiota; class Kiritimatiellia; order CAIKKV01; family CAITUY01; genus JAABPW01. Next base: position 649 of record CAYOQM010000011.1, on the reverse strand, counting down.
GCGGCCGGTTCCATATCAAGGTGTGCCGGTCGGTCTCCTGTGAGCAGTGCGGATGCGGTTCGGTGTTCAAACAACTTCAGGCACTGCTCGGTGTTCCCGGGGATACCGTCACGCCCGATGGACTGTTTTCAGTGTCCGCCGTGGAATGCCTGGCCGCCTGCGGGTCGGGTCCGGTCATGATGATCAATGACGAACTTTACGAGAACCTGACGCCGGCGGATGTGGAGCGCATTATCGCGGGGATCCGCTCCCGCGGCACGGTCGAGGCTCCGGCGCTGCCGCCGTTGCCGCCGGCTCACGAACTCGAGCGGAGGCTGTTGATGACGGCCATGTCGCGCCCGGGCTACACGGGTTCGCTGGAGGATTACATGGCGGCGGGCGGCTACCAGTCGCTTCCGATGTCGTTCGGACTGAAGCCAGAGCAAACCATCCGCGAGGTGGCGGAAAGCCGCTTGAAAGGCCGCGGAGGAGCCGGGTTCCCGACCGGTGTGAAGTGGAAGTATATCGACCGCCGGTCAGGCCGCCCGATTTACCTGATCTGCAACGCCGACGAGAGCGAGCCCGGTACCTTCAAGGACCGCCAGTTGATTTACCGCGACCCGCACCTGCTGATCGAGGGCATCCTGATCACGTGCTATGCCATCGGGGC
>CAYOQM010000010.1:20098-23823 GCA_964406065.1 uncultured Verrucomicrobiota bacterium | reverse complement strand
CCGGTCACCGAGTGGTCGCGTTCGTGCATGATGAAGTGCTTGTGGATGTGCCCGAGTCCGATGATTACCGCGCCGCCGCCAACGATATTGCGAACATCATGATCGAGGCCATGCGAGAGGTGTGCCCCGATGTGAAAATACAAACTGAGTACGCCGTGATGCGCCGATGGAGGAAGGACGCGAAGGCGGAATACGACGAAGAGGGCCGGCTTATCCCCTATGAGGATGCGCTGCCCGCGAAAACGAAGTGACGAAGGACGGCTGCGATACACAAACCAGGGCCGCCACGGGCGGCTCGCCATTCGGAGTTATGAAGATGCAAAAACATGAAGCAGTGCAGAAACACGTTGTGCAGGGCCTGAGCGGCCTGCCTGAGAATGACCTGGCAAAGGTCGTCAACCTACGAGTGGCCGACACATGCCACGAGCTCATGGACGACGAGGAGGTGAACCGGCGCATCTCGCAGTCGAACTCGACCGGCTGGGCCGTTGATGAGTTCGAGGTCGGCGACATTTGCCTCGAGGGCGGCGAGTGTCGGGCAGCCATCACGTTCCACGCAAGTGGTGATGTGGACGACGACCGACCGGATTTCGGGCGGGAATTGTACGGCTCGGCGACGGCGGTTATAGACGATAACGATGACGTGATGTTCGAAGACGTGACAGTCACATCGATGAAGTGAGAGACGTGTGGGCCAGCCGCATGCCTGCGGGGTGCGGCTGGCTCAGGAGGAGCAGTGATGGACACGAACATCGGTATTGGATCATGGACCAGCTCGATCAGGGGCCGCCTGCAGAGTGCGACCTACCAGGCCGAAGTCCGAAACGCTGGCGTGTGGAGAGCAACGCGTTAGACGCCGGGGCGGTCGCTGACAACGGGCGTGGGCGCATGGGTGGTGATGAGGGTCAGAGTCCGGGAGGGCGTATGCTGAACGACATGGGTGAGGTGATCGATGCGATCGTCGATAATAGGTCGCTGGATAAGCTGGTGGCGATTATCCCGGAACTGGTCCGGCACGAGAACCGGCTTCTCCCGCGCATTCTGGGATGCGTAATCGCGAAGCGACTCTGGCACCGTTGGGGGTTTGAGGGGCCCTGGGAGTACCTGAGATCGCTCAACTTACCGCAGGGCGTGCTCCAACGGGTCATGGCGGTCATACTAGGCGCCATGTCTGCGCCAGACGCTCAAGGACGAACATACGGTCCCGCGGCGCGTGAAATGATTACGGATCTCGTGGCAGGTCATCCAGAGGCTATGTCATCAGAGGAGTTCCTCGGGCGGTTACTGAACATCCACGTAGCCGCAGACGAACATCAGCGATGGGGCCAAGTGCATAGAAAGAATCGTGGGGCTGGCCACCTGTCTCTCTGACCGGGTCGCCAGCGCCCAGCCGTAAGGCCCGCTGAGCCCCGTAGGAGGTTTGATCGGCTGCTCGCACTATGGTAGTATTCGCTCAGCTTCGAAGACGCACAGGCCACAGAGCCCTTCACGAAACGCTACGCCGAACTCGCCGAACCTCGCGACCGAATGCCGAACGCTACTTGTATTGACGAGGTGTGGCGATATGCATTCGGAACATTACAGTATAGACGGTGTTGGCGGGACAGATTGTCCACTCACGACACCCCGTGTCCGACAGCTTCCAACGCCGATTCTGGTTGCACTTGATGTGGTTGGCGGCCTCAAGGTGCCGCCCTTCGTCTCGAACGACCGGAACGGGCGCGGGGGCTCTTATCAGCGGCTGCGGTATCGCCCCGCCGGCGGTAAGTGGCATGGCATCTATCTCGGGAATCTGAGCCCGAGCGATGAAGCCTGGTTTCGCCATGAGCTGGCGCGCCGCTGGCCGATCAAGCCGAACGAGTACTTCCGGCAAGTGCGCCGTCTCAGATCGAACCGAGGGCACCTTCGTCGAGTGGCGCAGGATATTGCTGCTCAGATCGGCTGCCGCTTCTGGGGCTGGCGGCTGTGCCGAAAGCAAGGGGTGAAGCGCATAGACGATTCCTGCGCGAACGTGCTGTTACAGACCCTAGAGGCGTTGCAGGCGACCAACGTCGGCCTCGTGGCGTATTACGTGGCGCGGCTTGGCGGACGCGCGGGTACTGTCGGCTTGAGGCCCTACTGGTACGGGCGCACGCTGGGGGCGCTCAAAGCAGTATATTCTGCCCATGCTAAGACAGAACAGTCCCTTCGCCGGCTCACAAGATGGAGCGCGACATGAAGATAGGCAATCAGACCTTTAGCACACCGTCCGACGATCCTCTCGGCTACCCGCTCGACTGGCGCTGGCAGGTGGCGAATGCCGCCGCTGCATTAGGTCAAACAATCACATCGGGCCGCATGCCGGATCAGGATACCCGCACCCTCTCAAGGCACCTTCAACGTCGGAAGGAGCAGCCCCTGCGTGACACCGAGAAACCCACACCGTTCGACCGCGTTCTGGCCTGGCATGACTCGCCGGCCGCTGTGCTGATCCAGGCGTTCTTGCTGGCCGCGGAGTCGTTCGAAGCCGCGGCCAGCGAGCTTGGGCTACCGGCCGAAGACGTGCGGCTCTATGGGCGCCTGTTCTACGCCGTCAGAGACGATGACGGCCAACGGCGCCCCGGCGTGATGATGCGATTGCAGGCCGAATTCGAGGCCCTGGGTGATGCCGACATGGCGGCCGGCCTCAAGAAGGTTGCCCTTGGTGGCGGCATTCACGGCTTGCGACAGCTCCTGCACGCCGGTGTCCTCAAACCCAGGAAGACCGAGCCCAGTCTGGATGAAATGGTCGAGTCCGAGCTCAAGCGGCGCCTCCACGCCCGGGAACTCCGCACTGGGGATCTCGTGCGCCTGCAAAGCAACGCGATTCAACGAGAACGCCTTGCCGAGGATAAGAAGAACGACGGCAAACCGGAATTGACGCAGTCCAACGAGCTGGTCCGCCATATTCTCGGCCTCACCGCCCCACAGATGGTCAGGCCCCCAGAGAGGACGCAGGAGGCTTTGCAGGCTGGTACGGATAAAATTCAGGCCCGGTTGAAGTCGCAGCGCAACATCAACGCGATTCCGCTTCAGGATAGCGATGACGGCGCTGCCAGGCTCAACGACATGCTCAGGGCCCAGTTTGGGGTTCGGGAGGCGTGATCCGTACGATCGGCGGCCGGTAACATCAAGTGCCGTCGGGGAATACGGGGAAGGGCGAAGCGGTACCACCAGTTTGAAATACACTGTCGTTGAAATGCACTTGACTCCTGCAGGCTGGAGGCGCAGCGTAATCGCTCACGTCTGGGCGTCTGGCGCAGGGGGCGTGTGACAACCCCCGCGCGCCAGAGGCCTGAGCCTGTGAAGACGTAAACATGCCAACGATTCTCGCAAGACCCCTCTTACCACGGCGCCCAAGAGTCCCCTATGTTGTTCTCGAGGGCCCCTCTGGCACTGGCAAGTCCACGCTGCTACGCCACATGGCATCCCATTCCATCGAGCTTCTTCCTGAATACGGAGATGCTTCCGTTGCATTATTCGGCCGACGCGTTGCTAATCCAGAGTATCCACGCTGCAACGCTCAGCAGTCTGCTAATGAACACTACTTCGCCGAACTTGAGGTTGAGTACTGGCATACCAGACATGGAAACCTCCCCGATTCCGCAGCGGCCCTGCTTGACGGTTCAAGACCACTCACGCGAGACAAGAGCTTTATGGGTGCGACCGCATTCTCTCTTGTGTGCTCCTCGTACTTTGGCTGGGGC
>CAYOQM010000010.1:19337-20088 GCA_964406065.1 uncultured Verrucomicrobiota bacterium | reverse complement strand
ACTCGAAGCCTCTCGGCAGCTATTATGCACTGCTGTCGCAGCGCTGTATCCCTTGTCCCACCCATGTCGTCCTGCTATCCGCACCAGCCCCCCTTCTGGTCGAGCGCCTGAATCCAGACAACGGCCGGCATCCCGTTTGGAGGCAGCCCCTGCTTCTGCACTCCATCTACTTCTATCTCGACAAGCTGGTGGAGGCGGTGTACGAACCGCTGGGTTTGGCTTTCAGGGATACCTCGGGCTATTGTTCTCCCGCGGCGGTGCGTGCCTTTGTTGACCAAGCTCTTCGGTCCTTTGACGCCGGCCTAGCCGAGGAAGTCCTTGCCCGTCTTCTTTCGTGGCGACCTCCACGCATCCCCGCACCGCAGTCATCTGCGCTGATACAGCTCTCCAAGGCCCTGTCTCTCGTCGACGGCACCAACACCATTCGCATCCCTTCACCGCATGCAGCCGTCCCGACAGCGGCCTCCTTTGCGGCCAATCCAGGGCCATGGCGGCATAGTGTACGGCGCTTGTGGAAGAATGCGCCGCGAATGGTCGATTGTCAGCTTCCTTCCGAGATACCTACGCATCTCGTTGACCAGTTCGCATATGCCTTGTTCCGTGGAGAGACAACCCCACGCGCGCCTGACGATTGCTTTTCGGCCTTCTCAGGGTTCTCGGAGGCATGCGCCGCAGACATCAAGACGCTCTTGCCCGACAAAGACCAGCTCGATGGGCCCTGGATCAAAGCACAATGCTGCGACGCAACCAC
>CAYOQM010000010.1:15052-19327 GCA_964406065.1 uncultured Verrucomicrobiota bacterium | reverse complement strand
TGCGGGAATGGCGTTTACACTTGCTTGCCCACGGCATTACCTTTCCGTCCGGCGCTTTTGACATCGGGGCAGCGGAGACATGGCTTTCGTTGTACGAGCGGTTGGTTAGGTCCCATCTCTATCTTACCAGCGTTCCCGAGCTGCACGTTTCCGCTCCGGGACGTCTCCCCGATCTAGCCCAGAGACACAACATGCAGCGGCGGCTCATACAGCTCCATATCCGCCAGGCTGCACACCTCCTGCAAACGGGCGATCCAACACTCGGGGATCTTGTTTTGGAATCCCTTTGGTGCTCATTCATTGACGTCATCCCCGCGTTATGCGCACACCGATTGCGAGCGCAAGAAGCGTTCGCTTCTCGACTGGCACCATGGGGCACGAACTGGGGGCTGCCGACCGACGCCATGGGCCTTCTCTTCTCGGACACTTGCGCAGGCGCGTCACAACTTCTTGGACATCCCATGGGCTACGACACCTTATGCGAATCGGCCCGCTTGTTGCGTGGACAGAAGTTGACCTTTGCCGACTATACAAACCTTGTGCTCACGTGCTTTACGAATCGACACACCTCTGGATGGCAAGCGGTGGCCGAACATATAAAGGCGCTCTCCGACAGATGATCACAACGGTCGAAGGCATCAGTTGCTGCGGGAAGTCCACGCTGTGCGCTGCGCTCTGCGAAGCGCAGCCAGGTGCAGTGCATGTCTGCCGCACAGCAGGTGAGACTGCGCTCTTTCTCGAACTCCGAGAAGTCAAAGTGACCATGCCGGATGAGGCGATCGCCCTCCAACGCAGGTTCCTCGATCTTGTCTGTTCCCGTATGCGATCAATCGAAGCATCGCATGCCCGACATTCCCTTGTCTTCGCCGACCGTGATCTGTGGTCGTTCTATGTGCATGGCATGGCCTTCTTCCAGGGCCAATATGCCTCCCACCGACAGCAATTCGCGGAACTCTTCGAGGAATTGATTCGGTCCCATCCCTTCGTAGCTGACCTGACCGTTGTCGTCTATGTCCCATATGACACATGGCGTGAACGGGCTCTGCTCCGCCAAGTGCGTCCTCACGCTTCTCTCTTTGAACCAGCATTTTATGGGCGGCTCCAGATTGCCTACGGCCGAGTATGCGATATTTTGAAGGAGCGTGCGCTTTGTCTGGATGGACGCTTGCCAATAGGCCAGTTGGTCGACATTACAATGCAACATCAGCGCCGGCTCGTCGCCGCTCCCGATCGCCGGGGTATCTTGCTAGCCGCGCTGGAAGCCTTGCGAAACGGAGGCATGTGATGGTGTCCCGCTACGAGCAGTATGACTATATGCCCTGGCTCCTTCCCTTCGAGTCGGAGGAAGTAAGAAGCAAGATCATGGATGCCTGCGCCGAGCGCAAGGCACGCGCGGCGGAGCTCTGCAGCGTCGCTTTCGGCGACGCTGTCTTTCTTGCAGAGACCGCCCGACTCTTTACCTCTGGCGGACCCGAGTCGCACATCTGCATCGGGGCGCATTCATACGTTGCGGCCTATGCCAGAATATACAATCGCGTCACAATGGGAGCGCACTGCAGCGTCAATACCCACTGCATGCTCGATGGGGGCGATGCGGGCATTGTCATCGGTCGCGATACTCGGATTGGCGCCGACGTTGCGATGTTCGCATTTGAACACAATATTCACGAACCAGGTGTCCCATTCCGCTTGGCGGGGTTTACAAGCAAGGGAATTGTCGTCGGGAATGACGTGGGGGTCGGGACCAAAGCCGTCATTCTGGACGGCGTAACCGTTGGCGACCATGCGTTCATCGGCGCTGGTTCCGTCGTGCGACGGAATGTAGCACCCTACGCCATTATTGCCGGCAACCCAGCGCGACAAGTGGGATCGCGAAGGATCGGCTAGGCGATGTCCAACATCTCCAATGCTCTCGCCTGGGCCGTGATCGTCAAGACCATCTTCAATGTCTGCCGCTGCGCCGTCGTCCTTTGCTGGCGCCGCACACAAGCGGCACGCTTTGCGGTCCGCGAGCACACGAATGACAAGGTGGCGCTGTCAATCCTTATTCCCCTCTACCAGGAAGCTGCGATTTCGGATCGCATCGCACACACCGCTTATCAGCTGGCCACCGAGGCACCGCAAAATGTCCAAGTAATACTGATCTGCTCGACGCGAGAAGGCACGGACGAACACTCCACAATCGGGAGCCTAAGACGCAGCTTGAATTTGCTGACGCCCCCTCCCAACATCGTAGTGCTTGAGTCAGACGGAACCGACCGCTGCAAGGCCGATCAATTGAACCAAGGTCTCATGCACGTCGATACCCACATTACATCCGCCGCCAAGTATCATTGGATTGGAGTCTACGATGCAGATTCAAAGCCAGAGCCGGGTGCCATCCGAGAAGTCTTGACGCGGGCGTCGACAGGTTCTGCACGCGTTATGCAGCAGCCCCCATTGTATGTCGGCCGATGGGAGCGCTTTCACGCCGGCTACCGGCGATTATTCGTGGACGCCTTCTGCTTGTCGCGCGCGCTGTACAGCCACATCTTCTCCTTCAAGGAGTCGTTCGGATATCTGTTGTCCGGCGGGAGGTTCGACTTCCGCCTCCACCACCTAACGGGGCATGGGTATTTCATCGAACGCGCTCTGCTGCGCGAGCTCGGCGACTTTTCTCCCCCAAGCTGCGACACCGCACTGGGGTACAGGGCTAGTCTCGCAGACCAGCATATTCAGCTACTCGCGGGATACGACATTTCCGAAGTCCCAGACACCGTCAACGCAATCTGGCGGCAAGGACTCGTTTGGTACCACGGCTGCGATCGATACCTGCTGGAATATCAGAACGCCCGCCGGTCGAATACGCTCAGGAAGTCACGGGGTCGTTCCGTATTCATGCTTGCGCAGGTTGCAATGACAAATGCAGCGTGGGCCATACTTCCCGTGTTTTGGGCCTCATGCCTCACGCTCGCCGTCGTGGAGCACCAATCACTTTCTCTGTGGATGTGGGCCACCATCATCTGGGTTCTCTTCCGCTGCGTTGCGTGGTGTCACATGCTGACGGTCCGCAATGCGACCCGCGCATCAATCGGGTGGGCTCGAGGAATCCTAGTCCCGTTCTTCAGCCTCGTGTCCGTTCCTGCTTGCTGCGTGCCGCCCCTCACGTTCTACCGCCTTAGAAGCACACGCAGGCCTGTCCCGTTGCAAAAGACCCCTCGAGCCGGCTAGCCTATGCTGTGCTCTTTAAAGCGTTCAGCCTTGCTTCGTATTCCCTAAGGATCAGCTCCTCGTACCTAAAGAAGTATGACTGCAACTCTTTCCTCGTCAACGTGTCGAGTTCATACACCGGGCATGAGTAGTTGCGCAAGTACCTGTCCCAGTCGCGGGTTAGAATGGTGATGCCAAACCTGCGGCAGTCGTCAAACATCGGCGTGCCTGGCAGCGGCGTGAAGGCCAAACTCGACGAAATGACATCGACAATGCCGTGGCGCAGGATGTACGCAATTCGGTCCAGGTTGAGACGCATACTGCCATGATCGGATCCGGGTAGACCCACAATCCAGTACGCTTCTACCAAGATCGACGAGTGCTTCTTGATCACCTTGGCTGCATTAACATTGTCTTGGAACAACAGGCCCTTATTGCACCTGCCTAGCACCATATCGTCAGCATCCTCGAACCCCAGGGAAATCTTCACCACACCGGCATCTCGCAGCTTCCTGACAAGAATCTCGTCGACGTGGTTTGCCTTTAAGTCACATGAGAACACGAGCCGGATATTTCGCTCAATGATACCGTCAAGCAGTCGGATCGCTCTCCCCCTGTCTGCGGACAGGATGTTGTCACTGAAATGGACCAGCGTGCCATTGTGGAGGTGCGAGTCAAGATATGAGAGTTCATCAAGTATCTGGGGCAGCGGTGTCGCCCTTGATGTCCCCCAAAAGTAGCCGTTCGCGCAAAACGTGCACCGATATTGGCAGCCACGTACAGTCTGTATGTTGAAATTGTAGTCATTCAAGTCGCCAGGGAGGATGCTGTAGTCGGGAATCTGCAGGTCTGCCTGCAACACCGGCATGGGCGCAGGACTGCTTATGACGGCTTCACCCTCTCGCCACGTCAATCCCGCGATCTGGTCCGGCGGCGTTCCATCAGCCAACCCTAGCAGCGGAATCTCTCCCTCGCCATGTACGACGTAGTCAATTGCTTGACACTCGTCGAGCACGCGCGCGTTCATCGCAGTCGCATGATAGCCGCCAAGTACGACTGGCACATCGGCTCGCTGTTTCTTGATTA
>CAYOQM010000010.1:12949-15042 GCA_964406065.1 uncultured Verrucomicrobiota bacterium | reverse complement strand
GATTAGCCTTGCCGTATTCTTGACGACATTGAAGTACGCCGAGTTGTTGCCAGCAATGCCGACAAGGTCCGACTCCCGGATGGCATCATGACAGGCCTCTGCAGTAAGTTCCTCATGCGTGACATAACGGACGTTATGTCCCCGCATGTGCTTCAGGTACGCCGCCAGAACGAGGAGGCCGCGCGAGAACTGTTTCCGGTGCCGCTGCCTGCCTTTCGGAACGTTGAAGAGCATGCTTATCCGATCCTGAGCGGCAAACCTTCGCGCAACGACTGGCTCCAACTCCTCTGGCAAAACAGGAATGTCGACCAGTGCTACATTGGCCATGCTAGCCATCTCCGCCGCGTCACACGCGGCACAACGGTCCAGACGCAAAGGAACATTCGATCACGATGATAGCACCTGAATGTCGACTGCGTGTGTCGCGAAGATACCAGACACGATCTCCCTTAAACGGCTCACTGGCGGCAGCGCTTCGCAGGACATTAGATCCAGATGGATGAACCCATGTTCAGGCCACGCATGGACGGCAAGGTGTGACGTTGATAAAATGCACAAAATGGTGTTCCCGTGCGGGGTGAAGTCGTGGTGAATCCTACTGATCATGCTCAAGTGGGTCTCTGCGATGAAACGCCTCACTAGAGGCAGCGTGTCCGCGCAGGACACCAAGAGGTGGGGATCCACATGTCTGATCTGGAAGATGCAATGTTGAAAGAACGGCACGACTTCTGGCTTCCTACTCATTGCAGTTACCGCTCCCTCCCGCGAGAGAGGGGCACGCCTCTCAAGCGCCCTGCCGCACCCGCCAAGTACGCCCGCTCATTCACGTCGGCGCATCTGTATGCGGGATCGCGATCAAGTTGATCCAGAATCCCGTTCATGCCCCTCTCGATCAGGTCTTGCTTCTCGTACTCAAGATCCATGGGCTGTGTGTCAGCAGTTCGTTCCACTCGCATGAAATGCTCATGGAACGACAGCTGCGCACCTTCCGCGCAATACCGGCGAAGCAACGCCAGGTCAGCTTCTGAATAGGTGTCTATCACGCACTCGTATTGAACAAAGAACGGGACAACGTCCGTGATAATCAGACCCATTGATGTGAGCAACTTCTGAAACACGATGTGGAGTTCCTTGGAGGACGGGTAGATCGACAGGTAGCCTGGCAGGCGCACCTGTTGTCTTAGCAGCCGGATGCCCGCGTTAGAAAACAGGCAGAATGGCACACACGACGGACTGGGGTCGGTGAGGAACACGTCATAACAGTTCTGGTATTGTTGCGGAATCGGATTGGTCACGTCGTGAGCAATTACTTCGATCCCAAGCTGCAATCGCGTCGACACCGCGCTGATGTAGGCGGTGAGCCGTTCGTCAACGTCAAAAACAGTGATTCTCTTCGCGAGCCGGGTGAGCGCCAGAAAGATCGAGGTTAGGTCATCATCGCCGATGAAGGCAATGTCCTTGCCTTGCACGTCGCCTCGCCAGATCATGTAAGCTGCTCTGCGTACATTCGTGCGATGGCTCACATGTCGCTGATTGAACACTATGGTCGGCTTGGGCCGGGCCGCATAAATTGGTTCCATCAAGTCGGCTATGTGGCCAAGACGCTTCTCGTCGCTGAAGGGGCACCGGATATCAATCGGCGTTGGCGTGGAAGGGGGACAATCGGGCAAGCAGAAGTGATCGTCCTCAAAGCGAAGTATGCGCAGGGTGACCATCTGGTCGAGGAGTCGCAGCATATTCCTTTCGCGCCCCCTCACTCGCGCGACTATCTGATTGAAGGTGGAGCGTCCGGCATTCGTAAGAAACCGGATGATGTCGTCAGCAAGGTCCTGATAAAGCGGCCGTTCGTCGGCATGATTCGTAACAGCGGCAAAGTCAATTGACTCTAGCATGGTTCCGTCCTTGATGCCCGCTATTGCGTTCCTAAACAGAAGCACCCCCGGCGCCCAGTGGAGGATGCGCAACGCAACCCGAGAGCACGCCATCGTCTCCAGCTGGCAGCGGGCGGTCACACTCCCCCACAGGGGGAGTGTGACAATCCCCACCCATCAGGGTGAGGCGCTGAATACCTCTCAGCAGGCCGCAACCGTTCT
>CAYOQM010000010.1:4154-12939 GCA_964406065.1 uncultured Verrucomicrobiota bacterium | reverse complement strand
GAAAGAGAGGCACAAGCAAGGCATGACGAGGCCAGGGCATTCCCCTGGAAACGCCGCAGCTGGATCGGCGGAAGTCACAGGTCCATATAAGAAAGAGCGCCTCGTCTTGGTTGTCCTTAATGCGCGATATGCTCCGGCCCCCGGTTTGGCGAGGCGAGGTCTATCAGTTGGCGGAGGTCATCATTGCGGTGCAGTTCGACCAGACACGCGGCCTACGCCCAAACCCACGTAAGGAAAGGGCGCCCCACTGCGGGGCGCCTTTTCATCAGTCTTCCATCTTCTGGATTACGGCTTCGGCTCGGAGCCCGTATAGGCGACATAGCGCCAGGAGTCCCGTAATCGACAGGTTTAGCTCGCAGCCCTCGATCTTCGAGACCCACGTGCGGCTCACGCCGAGCCTTGCGGCCACCTGGGCCTGGCTGAGCCCCGCTGACTTCCTAGCCGCTTTCAGGCTGGCGATGAGCTCGCGATACCCGGGGTCGTAGATCTGCTTGCCAGGCATGACTACGCCGCCCTCACGGCACGACCCGCTCGTCGCTCTCGGGCGGCTCGGAGCCCCTGACGCCACATGGTCGGTGTCGTGGCATCCCGGAGTCCCCGGGCTCCCCAGGCGTCTTCGATCTCTCGGGCGCAGCTATGCCGGAGCTGCACGACTCGGGGCGCCGAGACCCCCAGGTGTTCGGCGATCTCAGAGGTCCCGTAGCCTTGGGCTGACTCGCGTAGCACGGCGTGGCGCCGGGCGTCCAAGTCGATGGCCCCCCAGTCCAGCCGACGGGCGGCCTGAACATCCACATCGTCGCCGTCGTCAACCAGGACATCGTGAAGAGTGACCTCGTGGTCATCGTCGTCGTCGTTGAAGCCCAGGCCGGCGTCCATGGACCTCAGGCTCACCGCGCCGTCCAGTGCGGCGGCCGGGCACATGGCATCACGACGCCCTGCGTACCCCGACCGCCTGCCGGACTTCAGGGCCTGCAGGGCAAAATACGCGATGTTTCCTGGCGACGGTGTCTTGCCCCTGGCTTCGGCACTGTCGAGCATTTTGGCTGCCATTGCGCAGCCTTCGGCCTCCAGATCTTCCGCGGTCTCTGTTGCCACGGGCCGTACGGCGCCCCTGGCAATCGCGCCTGCAATCAGAGGCACGATCTGGTTCAACAAGAGCAAACCTGCCGTCGTCGTCATGCGTTCCTTTCCGGCGGTGGCAGGCGGGCTGTATGTGAAACCGCCGGCCGCGACCACCCGTGTTTGGGCAGCCGCAGAGCGGCTGGATTGATGTGAGAAATGCGCACTGCCAGTTGCCCGGCAATGCGAGTGTTGCTTCCTTACTGGTTATAACTGCGGCGGGGTCGATATGTAGGTCGGCGAGTGGCGGTAGCGATCTGGTGCTGGCAGAATCCGGCGGCATTGTCGAGCAGTGCGCCATCTGGCGCACTTGAGCCAGGAATTCAGAAGAATGAAGCCTCGGCAAGGCGTAACGCGTTGGACAGCGGAGCGTTGCTACGGACACACGGTTCGGGACGCGAGCGCGACTCGTGTGTCCTGATGCCTTCAGGCTAGACGAGTGAGCTGGGTCTGCGAGAGCGCAGGATCCGGGCCTGATGCACGGCAGAATCACCCAGCAGGGGATCCAGCGGTGCGTTGGCCGCCGCAATCGATAGGCTGGCTACTCCAGCTCTATCCAATAGAATTCGCCGCTTTGAGGCGGAGGCGCGTTGAGTTCAAAGGTGAAGGACGTCAAGGGCTCCACACCGGGAATGCCGGTGACTATCGTGTCGTACCCCGGCTGGGTCAGAACCATACGGCAATTGATGCGGTAGGTGCGACCGGCCTTGCCGTTCCAAGTGATAGTTGCCTGTTGGCCCCCATTTGCACTGTCCGTCCGCACGATCTTGAAGCAGGACTCTGGATCGGACGGCACCGTTCCAGCCATGATTTCCAGGCCATCGGGCGCCCCATCGCCATCGCTGTCTGCCAGCAGAGGGTTGGTGTGGTACACGTTCCCTTCGTCGCCGTCCGACAGGTTGTCGCCGTCCGAATCGGCCTGAAGCGGGTCCGTCCCGAGGACGGCTTCTTCGGCGTTGGTCAAACCGTCGCCGTCCGGGTCGTCGATGACGCTCAGGGCGATATCGGAGAGTTGAAGCACCGCATTCGTAGCGCCCCGGCTCACGAGGGTGAAGACCAGTCGGTTGGTTTGACCGGCAAACGGACTGAAATCGACCTCGGCAGAGATGAATCCTTCCCGGGCCAGCAGCATGTCCGAACCGATGTACAGCGGGGCATAGTCACCCCAGTGAACAGTCAGGAAGTCGCCGTCTCCGGCGCCGACAAACCGATAGCGGAAAGCCAGCGTCTGAACGCCGACCGGAAGCGCCATCTCCTGGAAGACGCCGGCATCCGACGCCTCCGTTACCGTGTACACGCCGTTGCTCAGCGCGACGGCCCCGAAGGTCTCGAAGCCATCCAGCGGCACGGCCGACGTTCCGGGATCGCGCAGGGCGGCGACCTGCCGAACCGCCAACGCGCGGTCAACGTGCGGACCGTTGAGGAACGGCGAGCGGAAGAAGCCGGTCGGATCGGAAAGGAATACCGTGTGGATATGGTACCACCAGTGACAATACTCGTGCCCATCGTTCGGATTGGGGTGGATAGCAAGCCAGTTGGGAACGTCCTCCTTGATGTAATACTCGCCCGGAAGAATGCCAAGCAACGTCAACTGCTGGAACCCCCAGAACGAGGAGATGAACTGCTCCACCACGCCGGGGTTCGGATAGTCCGTGAAGTGGCGGCGCACCGGCATGGGCGTGTCGAGCATGGTCACGCGATCCACCACACGCCCTCGGGACTTCAGCAACGTGGCACATTCGCCCATGACAAAACCGCCTGCGCTGTGACCGATCAGGTGAATCGGCGCGTTCGGATCAATGCGCGGCGGTTTGCGCACCATCTCGAAGGCCAGGTCCGATGCGAGGCAGCGGCCAAAATCCAGCGCAGCAGGCTTAAGCGCAACAATGTCGGAGGCTCCGCTGTAAAGGGTTCGCTCATTGCTGAGCGGATTCCACCATTGCCCACCCCCGTAGAAGCTACTCGGGTTCGCGCCTTCCTTCCAATCGTAGATGGCGATATTGGGCAAAGGCTTGCCTTCTTCGTTCAGGCGGAGTTCGATGTCCCTCGCCATGTCCTGCAACCAGGCCTGCGTTCCGTTGCCGTTCAAGCCATGCGTCAGCACGATGAGACCGTTGGCGATGCGCGAACTGTCGAACTCGAGGAGCTTTCCGTGCCTGTCGAGCAACCGCCCCAGCCCCACATCGGCCGCCGGGTACTTGACCACCGGCTGATTAACGGCCGGCGGTTTATCGAACGGCACCCAACGCGAGGCGCTTGCGCGATTTCCCTGACCGTCCGAAACCTCCATGGCGACGAGCCGACTGCCCGGCGTGCCGGTGACGGGGTAGTCGGCGAGACTCGCGCCGTGTTCACCGTCGAGCGCCACATTCGCTAGTTTCCACGAGTATCCGATGAAGCCGTTCCCGCCCGCCGCCGTGGCGGCAATATCGAGCCGCCACTGACCCGACGCCCCCGGCCGCACCACCGCATCGCCCAGGCGTACCGTCATGCCCGGACGGATGGCCACCTCAAACAGGTCGGAGACGATGCGCCCGTCCACGCGGTCATAGGTCGCGCGGATGTACGCATAAATTGCCGAAGGCACGCTCGGCACGGAGAGGGTGTTCCCGAACATCGCCGTGCCTGGGGGGCAGTCGCCGGCAAGAGCCCATGAACACAGAGCGGACACGTCGGCCCGACTACCGTCCTCATAGCGCGCTTCACACGAATACGCGGCGGAATCCCCGGGCGATACGCGTTCTGGGCCGGAGACGACCAGAGATGCGATGCGCCCGCCGCGGGTATCTAGCGTGAATGTGTCGGAATCGCTGCAGCCGCCCAGTCCGATCCCACCGCGCGTGTCCAGGACAAACGTACTGGAATCGCCGGCTGCGGTCAGTCCCACGGAACGGGTGTCGATCACGAACTCGGCCGAAACCGCCGCGGCGCTCACGCCACCAGCATCGCGGGTGTCGAGCGGAAATGTCGGCGAATCTCCGGTTACGGTGCTGGCGACGGCCAGACCACACGCGCCTACGAGAACGGCCGCCAGCCAGAGTGTTCGATGCCTCTTCATGCTTTACGTCGCTTGGTCGCTCTGTATTCGCCGGGCACTTCCACCGTCAGGTTCGCTTCCGTCAGATAGGCAATTTCATCTCGTCCGCAGTACGCCCGCAAACACTGCTCCTGCACATCGAGGATCTTCGTTTCGATGCGGTCGCCCAAGACGAACTTCTGATCCCGAGAAAACCTCGCGAGTTGCGGCACGATGTAGAAACACAAGTCGTGAATTCTTGTCACAACATTCTCGGGATTCGGCACTTCACCTCTCCTTTCCTGAGAATTGCAGGGCGCTCCGCGCCCTCTTTTCACTGCGTTAAGGGGTAAGAGTGAAGAGTCGCAACTATCGCCCCCTCACACAACGGAACCCGAAGTCGTTGCGGACGATACCCGGGTCGTTGTAGTAGCGGTTCGCGCACCGCATGAGGGAGGATTCGTAGTTATACGCGCCTCCACGCGTCACCCTGTACGATCCGGACGCTGGGCCTTTGGGGTTGTCATTCGCTTCGGGAAGTGCGTAGTAGCCGCTCCCCCACCAATCCCAGCACCATTCCCAGGCATTGCCCGCCATGTCGTACAAACCATAGCCGTTCGCCATATCCACACCCGCCGGCGTCTGCGAGCCGTTGTAGTACCCGCAGGGGGTCGTCGCAGGAGAGCCGCCTTCGAATGGGTCTCCGCTGCCGCTATAGTTCGCCATGCTCGCGTTCACCGTATCGCCCCAAGGGTAGCGCGCGCCAAGAATGGCGCCGCGCGCAGCCTTCTCCCACTCGGCCTCCGTCGGCAGCCGATAACCGTTCGCACTCCACTTCACACAAGCGGCGGTCAGGCCGACGTTGCCGCTGCGGTACACCTCGGTCTGTGAAGTCGACGTGTAGTACACGGGCGTCAGCCCTTCCTTTTCGGATCGGGCGTTGCACCACTTAACTGCATCGTACCAGTTCACAGCGACAACAGGGTGCCCTGCCGCGCGAGATGAACCGCCGTTCATGCCATAGCCCCGCCCCGCCGCCCAGGTTCGCACATCGGTCCACAAGTCGCGATCCACCTCGTACCTGTCCATGAAGAAACCTTCCACCTGCACCATGTGGACCGGTTTCGCTTCGTCTCCCAACTCCGCGAGGCTGTCTCCCATCTGGAACTGACCTGCAGAGATATACACCATGTTCAGCGGCGCGATGGGCGTGGTGCCGTCATTGGCCACGATCCGGAGTTTGGCGTTCTGCACGTACTGCCCGTTCCAGTCCTTGCCCGCATCCCAGACGATGTGTTTGCCCGTACCGGGCGTCACGCCGGACCCGACGTGTCCGCTGACCGTGACCGCGGGGATGCGGTATGTCATGCCGCCGTCGCCGGACACATAGACCTGGATCGTCTGCGCGTGTCCGGATGTATCGGACACGCCGTAAGAGATATCCACCAGCTTCGTGCCGGCCCGCTGAGATGCCTGTACATTTG
The DNA here is from genome assembly GCA_964406065.1 of uncultured Verrucomicrobiota bacterium. Taxonomy (GTDB): domain Bacteria; phylum Verrucomicrobiota; class Kiritimatiellia; order CAIKKV01; family CAITUY01; genus JAABPW01. The sequence goes on along the minus strand of CAYOQM010000010.1, from coordinate 7,320 downwards.
AGACAACGGGAGTCGCCGCCATGACCGGCCCGCCGTACCACCCCGTCGCCACACAGGCGCACGCCGCCAACCAAACCGCCGTTCGTCGCACTTTCACAGAGCCCCCTCCCTCTTGGTGGCCATCAGACGCGCCTAGCATCTAACACGTTGACTGGGCGCGAGTTTCAACAACATGAGGGGAAGGTAGGCACGAATACCAGGCGAGTCAAATGCAATTCTGGCCGCGGTGCGGGGGAAACTGAAGCGCACGGTAGCATGCCTGTACTCCCTTCTTGGTCTGGCGCCTCAAGCTGACTGGGTTTCCGACTGACGTGCGCGGGGCGGACTTGTAGTAGCCCGCCCCCACGTTTCATCATTCACAAGCACAACGCCAACGGCCCATGTCAGCGGAGGTTGGACCCGTCTAGTGACCCTCCGCCCTCACCCGGCTCCAGGCCCCAGCGCCATTGGCCACTGGGAGATGCCCATCGCCTTGCCTATCTCGCCGTAGGACAGGCCCCCACATCTCAGCTTCCGTGCCTCGTCAAAGCGAGCCTTGGCCGTCCTGGGCCTTCCCAGCCTCGTTCCATTAACCCTTCTCGTCCGCTCCGGCCCGGCCTTGGTGCGCTCGCTGATCCTGACCTTCTCCTGCTTCGCCAAAGCACTCAGGATGGCGATGATGGCGTCCTTGAAGATGCCAAGACTGCTGATGTCCGTCCGTGGCTCGTACTTGCCGAACGTCGTGGCCACGGAAGCCGGCACCCCCAGCCACTCGTGACTGGACGGGCTGCGGATGGCCACCTCGTGGTCAACCCCCGTGCACAGCAGCTCGACGAAGTGCCGGGTCCTGTAGTTCAGCCAGAATCCCTCTTTCACGGGTGATCCCCCGACAGAAAACTTTCTGCCGCCGTCAATACGCCCATGATGCGGCCCTCGCTGCGGGCCTCAGCCACCTGCTGCAGAACCCCCATCATGGCCGGCCAGCCGGCAACCTGGATGTAATCGGCCGCCAGGGCCGCTATCCGCGCTACAGCGGCACCCTATTCCGCCTCGAAGCCGTGTGAGGTGAACTTTAGCGAGCGGCAGTTCTCGGTGACGTTGCGTACGACGTTGGCCGGTGCGCCGTCGGGCAGCGAGGCCTCGATCTCTAGAGTGACCTTCACGTCGGAACGCATCAGCCCGACGAGGTGAGCGATCACCTCACTGGCGATAACCCCGGCGTCGCGCCCGGCACGCGCGGGATCCAACTCCACGCCCCTGTGGAGGCGCCTTGGGCTGGCCCCGGCTTGGGATTCGGGTCCGCTGGTATCCCCGCGAAAAGTGACGCCAGCCGATGAGCTCTCCGTCGTGGCTGGCAGGATGGCTGGCGAAACGCTCCCAGATAAGGACAGGGCTCTCATACGTCGGGATAGCGGATGGGGAATAGGCACCTTCTGGGTGTGGTCTCCCTTCAGGGCCCCATGAGCCCTGAGCTCAGGTGCACCTGCTCTCAGCGAAACAACAGCCCACCCCGCATCGTCCCTCTGCGTGAGTTAGTCTTGAAGCCGTTCTCGTCCCCGTGTAAATTTCACGCAACTAATGCATTCTACATGCTGGACGCTGCGGGGTGCATGCAAGGGGGTGTCAGTGCCGCGCATCTTTGATAATATCGAGGAGACACTCCTGCCGGCGCTGCAGGAAACCCTGGCGCTCTGCGAGCGGGGCGATTTCTGCGTCGGCTACTTCAACCTCCGCGGCTGGCGCCAGCTCCACGACTCCGTCGAGAAATGGTCCGGTGGTGACGGCCACTGCTGCAGGCTCCTCGTCGGCATGCAGACCCTTCCCGCCGAGGATCGCCGCGCCGCGCTCAGCCTGTCCACCTCACCGAACCGCATGGATAACGCCACGGCCCTGCGCCTCAAGAAGAACCTTGCCGAGGAGTTTCGCAACCAGCTCTGCATCGGCGCACCGACCGAGGAGGACGAACAGGGCCTACGTCGACTCGCACAACAGATCAAGGCCAAGAAGGTCGTCGTCAAACTCTTCGTTAAGCACCCTCTCCACGCGAAACTCTACCTTCTTTTCCGCCCGGACCCGATCAACCCCATCGTCGGGTTCCTTGGCAGCAGCAACCTCACTCTTGCCGGCCTCTCCCGGCAGGGCGAACTCAATGTTGACGTACTAGACCACGACGCCACGCAGAAGCTTACCAAGTGGTTCGACGACCGCTGGAACGATCACTGGTGCCTCGACATCTCCAAGGAGCTGGTGGAGATCATCGAAACCAGTTGGGCCCGGGAGGCATCCGTCCCGCCTTACCACATCTATCTCAAGATCGCCTACTGCCTATCCCAGGAGGCGCGGGCCGGCCTTACCGAGTTCCGGATTCCCAAGGAGTTCGGAAACAAGCTCTTCGACTTCCAGAAAGCCGCGGTGAAGATCGCCGCCCACCACCTGAACAAGCGCAACGGCGTGATGATCGGCGACGTTGTCGGGCTCGGCCAGACCCTCATGGCGACGGCCGTCGCGCGCATCTTCGAAGACGATCACGGCCTAGAGACGCTCATCATTTGCCCGAAGAACCTCGTCCGCATGTGGGAAGACTACAAAGAGCAGTACAGACTACACGCCAAGGTCCTCTCCTCCAGCGTCGTCATCAAGAAACTCCCCGAAGAACGGCGCCACCGCCTGGTCATCGTGGACGAGAGCCACAACTTCCGCAACCGCGAGGGCAAGCGCTACCACGCCATCCGCGACTACATCGAGAAGAACGAAAGTCGCGTTATCCTACTCTCCGCCACCCCCTACAACAAGAGCTACCTCGACCTTGCCAGCCAGCTCCGCCTGTTCGTCGCGGAAGACCGCGACCTCGGTATCCGACCAGAACGCGCCCTTCAGCAGGTTGGTGAGACAGAGTTCATGAAACAGCACCAGTGCTCCGTCCGCTCGCTGGCCGCGTTCGAACACAGCGAACACCCGGACGATTGGCGAGAACTGATGCGCCTCTACCTGATCCGTCGTACCCGAAGCTTCATCCAAGACAACTATGCCGAGTACGACGACACCCGGAAGCAGAAGTACCTCACCTTTGAGGACGGCCGCCGGTCCTATTTCCCTACTCGTGTCCCCAAGACGTTGAAGTTCCGCGTCAGCGAGGACGACAAGAACGATCAGTACGGTCGCCTTTACTGCGAGGACGTGGTCAAGA
>CAYOQM010000010.1:0-4144 GCA_964406065.1 uncultured Verrucomicrobiota bacterium | reverse complement strand
CCCCGTTACGGCCTGGGCAACTACGTTGCCCCTACGCCGCACAAGCCCCCGACACAACAAGAGGAAAAGCACCTCGCGGACCTCTCCCGTGCCGGCAAGCGTCTTATGGGGTTCTGCCGTACCGGGCTCTTCAAGCGCCTGGAAAGCAGCGGCTCCGTCTTTCTCCAGTCCATGGAGCGCCACATCCTCCGCAACTACGTTTACATGCACGCCATCGAGAACGCACTGCCCATCCCCATCGGCACCCAGGATGTCGAAATGCTGGACTCGCGCGTCAATGATGAGGATGCCGACGATGTAAACGCGCGCCTCGACTTTGAAGAGGACGACGCGGAGCAAGACGCCAACGCCAACCCAGAGTCGTTCCGAACCCCCGAACAGTTCCGTGAAAAGGCCAAGCAGGTCTACGAGTTCTACCAAAAGCACGCCAAGCGTCGCTTCAAGTGGCTGCGCTCCGACCTGTTTATTCCCGACCTTCGCGACGATCTGGAAACCGACGCCAAGAGCCTGATCAAGATTCTCAAGACCGCCGGGCAATGGGACCCCGCTGCCGACACGAAGCTGCAGGCCCTGGTCGACACGCTGAAGCAGGACCACCCCGGTGAAAAGGTCATCATCTTCACCCAGTTCGCGGATACCGCCCGCTACCTGGAGCGCCAACTCACCGCCCAACGCGTGGACCGGATTGCCAGTGCCACCGGCGATTCCAGCGACCCCACCTTGATTGCCTGGAAGTTCAGCCCCGTCAGCAACAACAAACGGGGTACCGTCACGCCCTTGGAGGAACTACGCGTGCTGGTTGCCACCGATGTGCTAAGCGAAGGCCAGAACCTTCAGGATTGTCACGTGGTGGTGAACTACGACCTGCCCTGGGCCATCATCCGCTTGATACAGCGCGCAGGCCGCGTGGACCGCATCGGCCAGGAGGCCGATACGATCCTCTGCTACTCCTTCCTGCCCGCCGAAGGCGTCAACAAGATCATCCGACTGCGCGAGCGCGTGCGTCAACGCCTCAAGGAGAATCAGGAAGTTGTCGGGGCGGACGAGTTCTTCTTTGAAGACCAGTGCGACGAAGCCAAAGCCCTGAATGACCTCTACACCGAGAAGGCCGGCATCCTTGACGGCGAGACCGACAACGAGGTGGACCTTTCGTCCTACGCCTACCAAATCTGGAAGAACGCCCTAGACGCCAACCCGGAACTGGAGAAGATCATCCCGGACCTTCCTCCGGTCGTTTACTCCTCCCGCCGCTGGACGCCGGCCCCTGACAAGCCCGAGGGCGTATTGGTCTATCTCAGGACGGCCGATGACAGCGACGCCCTGGCGTGGATGAACAAGGCGGGCGAGAGCGTCACGGAATCCCAATACACAATTCTCAGAGCTGCCGAGTGCGCGCCCGACACGCCCTGTGTGCCGCGTCACACCAACCACCACCAGCTCGTTCGGGACGGCGTCACTCTCATCGTGAAGGAGGAGCGCACCATCGGCGGCCAGCTCGGGCGTCCCTCCGGCGCGCGCTTCCGCACTTATGAGCGCCTCAAGATCCATGCCGAGGACATCAAAGGCACCCTGTTCGAATCGCAGGTCCTACACAAGGCCATCGAGCAGATCTACCGCTGCCCGCTTCGTCAGACCGCGATCGACACGCTGAACCGCCAACTCCGCTCGGGCGTCACCAACCAGGCCTTGGCTGAACTCGCTATGGCCCTTCATGAGGAAGGCCGGCTTTGCATTGTCCATGAGAAGGAGGAAACGAACGAGCCCCGCATCATCTGCTCGATGGGGCTGGTTGCCGGTTAGCCTTTGAAAGGCTCAAAAGCATTGATAAGCTGCCTGCTGACTTCACGCAATGGAGCTGATTACGAAATACCGGCACATCAGAGACAACATCAGGCTATTCGGCGCGCTCCGTTGTGGAAGCAAGGCTGACCTTGCTTTCTATATTGAGATGCTGACACGTGCTGCACGCTTTGTTGTCCAGATTGACACCTCGCAAAAGACCTACGACTTCTGCCCTACGACATTTGCGGCCGCCATCGATCCACGTCCACAGAGATGCCACATTGACAACTGCGACGACACTGAGGCGGTAGCAACCATCGAACGGCTGCTCTCCAGGAAAGCAGAATGCAACGACCGAATCCTCAAGGCATTCCTTAGCTTGTGCAAGGAGTGCGAAGTCGTACCGCGTGGGCGTCGAAAGCGGCGATTTGTGATCTACTGCAAGAAAGACATCAAGGAAAGCCACCTAACCACCCAACGAACCGCACTGATGTTAAGACATAATCTAAGCAAAGCAAAAGCGCAGGAAGCCTTGAAACTCAGGAAGCTGGGATTAAGGGATTGTGAGATTGTTCCGGTCATTAGAGGAGCGGTATCGCTAAAGGAAGCCATACGAATCGTGCGCAAACGCAAGCTTGACCGCAGGGATGTCTACGCGGCTCACCTGATACTTCCTGGGTCATACGGAACAGGCAAAAGAAGATGAACAAATCCAACGCCCGCGATCTTCTGCGCCAGTTCGACTTCAAGAACCTTTTCCTTAACGAACTCGGCTGGGATGACCACGACGGCTCGCTCCCCCTGAAGGTCGGCGCTGATACGGTAGGCCTCACCGCCATCGCAGAGAAGCGTGGCATGGCTGCTTATCTCTGTGCCATGCCCGGCAACGGCCACACCTACGATTACCCAACCCGGTGCCGCATAGAAATGCAACTCGCCAAGAGCGTCCGGGAGCACTTAATCATCTACGCAGACCCCTCCCGCCGCTTCCAGACGTGGCAATGGGTCAAACGTGAACCCGGGAAACCTATCGCCCGGCGCGAACATACCTACGCCGCCGGACAGACCGGCGAGGCCCTCCTGCAGAAACTCGAAGCTCTGGAGGTCAGGATCGAGGAAGAGGAGCAGCTCACCCTCGTCGGCATCGCCGCCCAGGTCCGAAAGGCCTTTGACGTGGACCGCGTCACAAAACGCTTCTACGACCGCTTCAAGACCGAACACGCCGCCTTCCTCAAACAGATCGAGGGCATTGACGACGAGGACGAGCTGGAATGGTACGCCTCCATCATGCTCAACCGCCTGAAGTTCGTGTACTTCATCCAGAAGAAGGGCTTCCTCGACCAGGACAAGGACTACCTCCGCAACCGCCTCGCCATGGTGCAGAAGACCCGCCCGAAAACCAAGTTCCTCAGCTTCTACCGGGCCTTCCTGCTAAAGTTATTCAACGACGGACTCGGCCGCAAGGAGCGCAGTCCCGAACTACGCGACCTGCTCGGCACCGTGCCGTATCTCAACGGTGGCATCTTCGCGGTACACCCGCTGGAAGAGAAGCACGCCGGCATAGACATCCCGGACAAGGCTTTCGAGAAGGTCTTCGCGTTCTTCGATCAGTACCGCTGGCACCTGGACGAGCGCGCGCTCCGCGCCGACAACGAGATCAACCCCGACGTGCTCGGCTACATCTTCGAGAAGTACATCAACCAGAAGCAGATGGGCGCGTACTACACCAAGGAAGACATCACCGAGTACATCGCCAAGAACTGCATCGTCCCCTTCATCCTTGACCGCGTCGAAGCCGACCTGAACAAGAAAACGGACGCCTTCTGCGCCCTGTTCCAACTCCTCGCATCCGACCCCGACCGCTACATCTACGACCCCGTGAAGCACGGCGTCGCGTTACCACTTCCGGCCGAGATCGAGAAGGGCGTGGACACGATGAAGCCGAACCTGCTGGATCGCCGCGCCGGCTGGGGCAAAACAGCGCCGTTTGAGTACGCTCTGCCCACGGAGATCTGGCGCGAGGTCGTCGCCCGCCGCCAGCGCTACGCCGAACTGCGCGCCCGCATTTCGGGAAATCCGCGCCCTGAACTTTCCACCAACGACCTCATCATCCTCAACCTGAACATACGCCAGTTCGCCCAGGACTGCATCGAGAACGCCACCACCCCGGATGTGCTCTGGGCTTTCTGGCAGGCCATCGAGCAGATCACGGTCCTCGATCCGACCTGCGGCTCCGGCGCTTTCCTCTTCGCCGCCGTCAACGTACTCGAACCACTCTACGAGGCGTGCCTCGACCGCATGAAGGCGTTCATGCTCGAATGGAGCCAGGCGCAGAAGGTCCCGCATCCCAATTTCTACAAGG
>CAYOQM010000009.1:19215-25018 GCA_964406065.1 uncultured Verrucomicrobiota bacterium | reverse complement strand
CGGAGGGGGATAGGGAAACGGAAGAACGCAACTACGAAACACGCGAAAAACACGAAAAGGGAGTTGGAACTCAAGAAGACTGGAAAAGAGGGGAGGGGATTAACCACAAAGCACGCAAAGGACACGATGGGGAAGAGGGGAGAGGTGCTCAAGCCCTTAGTGATCTTGGTGGTAAAAGAGATTCGCTTGTTCCTTCTTCCTATACAAATCCTGTTCAGCTCTGGCGGTTGACCTCGAGCGTGGGCACGGTCTCGATCTGGGCCACCACCATGATCCGGTCGGGTGATTTTGAGCCAACGATCAACGACATCTGCACGATGGCTTTTCCCCGCGTGGATCTGCCGGATGATCCCAACTGGGTTCCGCGGGGCGTCACCAAGGAAAGCCTCAAGACCCCTATTGCCTCCGTGAAGCGCTGGTTTCGCGGGAGGTGGGATGCGTCCCGGTGGGATCTCCTGACATTTCTGAAACTGCGCAAGCCGGTGTGGCCCAGCGAAGAGATTCTGTCCTATGTCATCATCCTTGAAGACATGCCGTCGAGTGAAATCAGGGCTGATGATGTCCGGCAATTGTTGAAGATCCATGAGGCGATGTTGAAGGAAATGCAGGCGTGGCGAAAGTCTGGGGGTGGCATGAAGCGAGATGAGGGCGGCGGAGAAAGATAGATGCGTGACTGTGAAACACGCGAAAGAAGACCGAGGGTTGAGGTGAAGCGATCATGCAGAAGTTGGTCAGCACTGTAATACCGGTCTACAACGATGCCAGGTATGTCGGAGGGGCTGTGGAGAGTGCCCTGGCTCAGACCTATCCCTCGCATGAGGTGATTGTCGTGAACGATGGTTCGACCGACAACACGGAAGCAGTACTGCGTCAGTACGGTGACCGGATCCGGCATGTTTTTCAACAGCACAAAGGGCTTTCTGCGGCGCGGAATGCGGGGATTCGGGAGGCGAGGGGTGAAGTGGTGGCCTTTCTGGACGCGGATGACCGATGGCTGCCGGAAAAAGTTGAGAAGCAGATCGCTCTACTGGAGAGCGACTCCGGTATTGGCATCGTCGGGTGTGGGTCACACCTGATCAATGAAGAAGGAGCGATCATTAGAACGAGTCGAGCTCGTGATTATGCCAAGAGATCTGATTATCTGAAGGAATTGGCCGTTCGCAATATCGTGAGCGGTGGAAGCGGCGCTTTGGTGCGCAAGGAATGTTTTTCGCGTGTAGGGTTGTTTGATGAAACACTCACCTCCTCCGAAGATTGGGATATGTGGCTGCGGATAGGGTGGGAGTACAGGATCGCCATTGTGGAGGAGCCGCTGACCCGGAATATGATTAGGAAAGGAAGCATGAGTGCCAGCGCCTATGCGGAACGGATGCTGGCCAATGATCTTGCGGTCATCAACAAGCATTTCAAGAGCCACGGGGCGAGTCTTTCCGCCTATTTGAAGCAGAAGGCGGTCAGTTACCATTACCGAAGCGCCGCATGGGCGTTCCGGGACACCGGCAACCGGAAGCGCGCCAGGGGGTGTATTGTCAGGTCATTCTTTGCCAACCCATTCTACTTTCTCAGTCGCGGAGCGAATGTTCGGTTGTTAGCGCGGATCATGATTGGCGCTTAAGCCGGAATACGCCTCTTGGTGGAATTGCATGCCGGAATCATGTTCGGTTCTTTGACTCGCTTCTGAATGCAGCGCTGAACGCATCAGGTAAAAACAGTTGGCAGTGAGTCGCGTGAGCCGGCCGACCCTCTCCCGACCACAGGTCGGTGCTAAAGAAGAATAAAGAACTTCGGAGCCGCGCCTGTTAAGGTGTGGATCTTCTCGGTTATGTCCGTTGCCATACTTATATTTCGCAGGATTCAATCATGTGCGCAACAATGAGCAATAGCCTCCGCCATCGTGCTGTTCAGGGCTTCTGGTGGCATGGGGGGTCGCGTGCTGTCACCCAGGGGGTGAGCTGGATCATCACTCTTGCCGTTGCCCGGATGCTGACGCCTGCGGACTACGGGCTTATGGGCATGGCGCTCCTGTATATCGGCCTTATTGAGTTTTTGAACGACATGGGGCTTGGGACGGCCATTGTCCAGTGCAAAGACATCTCGCGTGAGCAATTGCACTCCCTTTTCTGGTTCTCCATCGCCGTCGGATTGTTTTATTTCGGGTTGACGTTGACGCTGGCTCCGCTTGTCGCCATGTTTTTTCATCAACCCGCGCTGACTCATTTGCTTTGGTTTGTCGGCCTGATCCATGTGATCTCATCACTCCAGCAGGTGCCGTGGAACATTCTGACGCGGGATGTTGATTTCAAGAGGCGCGCCATCGGCGAGGCATCGGGGAGCCTGATCTCCGGTGTGATCACAGTTGTGTTAGCCTGGCGAGGTTGGGGTGTCTGGGCTTTGGCCTGGGGGCTTCTGTCCCGAAACCTTATCACCATGATCATGGTCTTTCTTCAAACGGGTTGGCGTCCTGAGCTCATATTCAACTGGGTGTCGTTGAAGCCGTTGCTTCGGTTCAGCCTGACGTTGATTTCAGGACGGCTAGCTTATTTTGCCCATAGCAGTTCCCCCTCTCTGATCATCGGGAAATGGTTTGGGGATCAGGCGCTGGGGTTCTATTCGCTATCAGTCCGATTGACCACTGAGATTGGCGAGCGTGTGCTGGCGGTCGTTAATCAGGTATCATTTCCCGTCTATTCTAGGATGCAGGGCCAGTCACAACGACTCAAGCAGTCTTATCTGACTTCCGTCGAGGTGGTGTGCGCCTGTGTGTTCCCGTTGCTGGGAGGATTGATCCTGGTCGCTGATGATGCCATACCCTTGCTATTGGGGCCGAAGTGGGTGCCCATGATTGGCCCCTTCAAGTTTCTGGCCGCCTCGGGATGGTTTGGAGCGTTGTTTTCCCTGAGCGGACCGGCCGTACTCGCCAAGAGTGGACCGCGCCCGAGTCTCTACATCAATATGCTTCTGCTGGCAGTTCTCCCCGCGAGTTTCTATATTGGCGCAAAACATGGTCTTGCCGGCCTTTGCTGGGTGTGGGTGACGCTATATCCCGTGCTAGTGCTGGGCTGGATTTTCTGGCACAAGCGGATTATTGGGTATCAATGGAGTGAGTATTGGAATGCATTGCGGCCTGCGGTGGTGGGGACGATAGTAATGATGGCGGCCGTTGCTGGAATAAGAGTCGTTTTCCTGACCGGCATAGGTCCGCTGCCCTCTCTCGCGGTGACCGTTGTTTTGGGCGCATTGGTTTATGCGGCGGCGTTCTTTTCTCTGCTTGCACGTCCCTTTGGCGAACTTGTTGAAATCGTTATGCCGTCCAAAGACACGCCGCAAAGAGGCGCATGAGTTGCCTACAGAATGTGCGGTTGCCCTGATTTGCCAACGGCAATGTGTACGATATCAACATCCTCGACGAGATCATTTCCCGACTTGTCGTTTAGGTTCAGAGCGATGACAACGGAAGCGTTGCGAAACAACGAGGTGGTAGTGTGGTGGACAATCTGAAACAGCGCGCGGTGTCGGGTGCTCTCTGGTATGGCGGCTCTCGGTTTGCTATTCAAGGGTTGACCTGGGGCGTAACAATTCTTGTTGCCCGGATCTTGGCTCCAGAGGATTACGGGGTGCTGGGATTCGCTCTGCTGGTGACTGGGCTGGCTGACATGATCAGTGAACTTGGAATTGGCGCAGCCATTATTCAGCGTCAGGACTTGGACGACGAGGATTTGAATGCGATATTCTGGTTTTCATTAAGTGTAAGCTTGCTTGTTTATCTGCTGGTGTGGTTGGCGGCGCCGTGGCTATCCGCATTTTTCAAGCAGCCTGAACTCGTTAATGTGTTGCGGGTACTGATGCTGACATTCATCATCAATTCCCTCCGAATTATTCCGTGGAATCTTCTCGCCAAGGAAGTGGCGTTCAAACCCCGTTCGGTGGTTGAGGTTGCAGCAAACATTATCGGGGCGTTTTCGACCTTGGGTATGGCTTACAAGGCATTTGGCGTGTGGGCTTTGGTCTGGGGTATATTGATTCGTCAGATTACGCTGACTATTGGCTGTCAGATTCTCCTGCCTTGGTGGCCGAAATACCGATTTGCCTGGTGCCGATTGCGAAAAGTATTAGGCTTTGGGCTCAATGTATCTGTGGGGCGTGTGGTATGGTATGCATATAGCAATGCGGATTTCCTAGTCGTGGGAAGAATGTTGGGACAGCAATCTTTGGGTCTCTATACGATGGTATGGCAACTAGCCATGCTGCCAGTCGATCGAATCTCGGCAATTGTGAATCAAGTCGCATATCCGGTCTACGCTGAACTACAGCATGATCCTGAACGTTTGACGCGGTATTTTCTTGAAATTGTCAAGATGGTGTCACTTGTCACTGTGCCCGTCTTGGCGGGTGTATTCCTTGTTGCAGATATTGCCGTGCCTCTGGTGTTGACCGCGAAATGGCAGGGCATTATTTCACCGCTTCGGATCATGGCCCTGGTGGGGATAGTTTCCTCGGTTGGCGTTCTGATCGGCCCGGCTGTAGTCGCTAAGGGGCGCGCTGATTTGGCGCTTAAATATAATTGTGTATGTGTTCTTGTTATGCCGGCGAGTTTCATTATTGGTGCTCAAAGCGGTCTTATGGGAGTTGCCTGGGCGTGGCTATTGTGCCATCCCATTCTTGTAGCGGTATGGTTCATCACAACGCATAAGTTATTGGGCTACAAGAGGCATGATTTGTTCTTGGCCTTAAAACCTGCTGTAACTTGCACTGTATGTATGATGTCGGTTGTCGCTGCGGTGCGAATCATTACAAATGCGGTGTGTAGTGGCGCGCCGCAACTCATCATTTTGATAGTCGCCGGGGGTGTCGGCTACATGCTGACTTTAAAGTTCCTGTTCCAGGCTGAAATGGGAACCCTGACAGGGCTGTTTGCCCTAAAAGCAAGATTACGTGAATAAAAGCATTTTGGTGTGATGGGTTGGTCAGCGATCCGGAGTCGATTGCTCATGGAAAGAATAGTGCTATGTTGAACCCAGAACTGAGGAACTTGATGTGATGTGTCGATATCTCAAGCGAATTCCTTCCTTTCGATGGGTGCGCGACTGGTTGGTGCGGCATTACATCCTTTCCCCCCATCGGGCGTTGGTGATTCTTAACTTCATCGTACAGCGCGTGATCGGATATAATCGTTCGGTGCCATGGCCTATTCATTTTACTTCCACTATGACTGTGCCTCAAAAAATGAAAATTGAAGAAAGTTCCCGGCACTGTCTGTTTGTTTCCGGGGGTTGTTACTATCAAGCTGCCAATGGAATTGAGATCGGCGAAAATACATTGTGGGCTCCTGGTGTAAAAATGATCAGCGCGAATCACGATCCTTGTGATTTGGACCATCACCTGCCTGCTGAACCGATTCGGATTGGCAATCATTGCTGGATTGGAGCCAATGTCGTCATTCTGCCGGGTGTTCAACTTGGGGATCGTGTTGTTGTCGGCGCTGGCGCCGTTGTTACGAAGTCATTTCCGCCAGGATCGGTGATAGTGGGCAACCCGGCGCACATCATAGACCGCAAATCAATAAAAGAGGACAAGGAATCTGGCGCATGAAAGCGGTTACAGCGAGCATCTGGCGGCCCCAGTAAAGTGTATCGTGTGTTGTGCGATTTCTTGAACTGTTGTATAAGCCGTTGATGTATTGAAGGAAGTATGGCAGCGCATTGCGGCACTGCGCCGTTGTTGATTTGGTTGTCGAGTGGAAGTGAAGTGGAACGAAAGAGAAAGAGGCTGGGATGACGAAACCAATCGCTGTAGTCGGAGATGG
>CAYOQM010000009.1:8699-19205 GCA_964406065.1 uncultured Verrucomicrobiota bacterium | reverse complement strand
GGGGGAAGAACCTCATTCGGAACTTTTATGAACTGGGTGCGCTTCGTGTCATTTGTGAGGCCAATCAGGAATTGCTGGGCAGTTATGCCAAGTCATGTCCCGGGGTCGAGCTCGAGTCTTCCTTTCAGCGTGTCCTCGCCGACCCCGATGTGAAGGGTGTTGTCATTTCGACGCCTGCGGTGTCTCACTTTGCCATGGTCAAGGAGGCCTTGCTGGCCGGCAAGGATGTGTTTGTCGAAAAGCCGCTAGCACTGACCCGTCCGAATGGCGAGGAGCTGGTGGCATTGTCCCAGAAGACCGGGCGCATCCTCATGGTTGGTCACATCCTTCAGTTTCATCCGGCTGTCCGCAAAATCAAAGAACTGGTGGATAGGGGCGAGCTCGGCAAGATCCAGTATGTCTATTCCAACCGGCTCAACATCGGCAAGATCCGCACCGAGGAGAACATCCTCTGGAGTTTTGCTCCCCATGATATCTCGGTGATCCTGATGTTGCTCGGCGAATCCCCTAGCCATGTCGCGGCCCAGGGGGGGGATTATCTGCATCAGGGCCTCGCTGACGTCACCATGACGACGCTTTCTTTTAGCAACGGCGTTCGCGGCCACATTTTTGTCAGTTGGTTGCATCCCAACAAGGAGCAGCGCCTGGTTATTGTCGGCGATAAGAAAATGGTTGTGTTCAACGACGCCGAGCCTAAGAACAAGCTCGTTGCCTACGCGCACCAGGTTGAATGGATTGACCGCAAGCCGGTTGCCAAGAAGGCCGAGGGTGTGCCCATTGACATTGCGGCGGATGAGCCCCTCAAGGTGGAGTGTGCGCACTTTATCGAGTGTATTGAAACACGCAAGACTCCAGTTACCGACGGCAAGGAAGGGCTGGCGGTGCTCAATGTACTGGATGCCTGCCAGAAATCGCTGGACCAGAATGGCGCCACAGTCAACTTGGCCGGGCCGGTGCCGGCCAAGCGCTTTAGCGTCCATGAGTCGTCGTATGTGGACGATGGGTGCGAGATAGGTGACGGCACGAAGATATGGCATTTCTCCCACATACTCAAGGGTAGTAAGATTGGCAAGCAGTGCAACGTCGGGCAAAACGTAGTCATCGGCCCCAATGTGACGATCGGCAATGGCGTCAAGATTCAAAACAATGTTTCGGTCTATACGGGGGTCACACTGGAAGATGATGTCTTCTGCGGTCCGTCCATGGTATTCACCAACGTCAACAATCCGCGTAGTGCGATTGTGCGGATGCATGAGATAAAGCAGACTCTCGTGAAGAAAGGGGCCAGCATCGGGGCTAACGCCACCGTGGTCTGCGGTCACACAGTGGGGCGTAGCGCTTTCATTGGCGCCGGTGCTGTCGTCACCAGGGATGTACCCGACTTTGCGCTGGTCGTTGGAAATCCCGGCAAGGTCATCGGCTGGATATGCCAGTGCGGGGTGCGGTTGACCTTGGAGGCTGACCGTGCGACTTGTTCCGCCTGCCAAACCAAGTACGAGAAAAAGGATGGAAAACTGACTCTCATTCCCTGAAAAAGAAAGGATACAACAATGCAAGTTCCACTGCTTGATCTCAAAGCCCAGTACGCTACCATTCGCGACGAAGTGCGAAAGGCCATTGACGATGTATGCGAGACGCAACACTTTATCCTGGGGCCGCATGTCGAGGGCCTCGAAAAACAGGTGGCTGCTTATTCCCAGTGCGCCCATGGCATCGGGGTTTCCTCCGGGACCGATGCCCTGCTGGTGGCACTCATGGCGTTGGACATCAAGGCCGGTGACGAGGTTGTGACCACGCCCTACAGTTTCTTTGCTACGGCCGGTGTCATTGCCCGGTTGGGCGCGAAGCCGGTATTTGTGGACATTGATCCCGTGACCTACAACATCAATCCTGCCCTACTTGAACGGGCGATTACGGCCAGGACCCGGGCGATCATGCCGGTGCATCTGTTTGGACAAAGTGCCGATATGGATCCGATTCTGGATGTTGCCAAACGGCGTGATCTGCCGGTCATTGAGGATGCCGCCCAGGCCATTGGCTCCGAATACAAGGGTAGACGTATCGGTTCGATCGGAACGATAGGGTGCTTCTCCTTCTTTCCCAGCAAGAACCTTGGCGGTTTTGGTGACGGCGGCATGGTTGTCACCAACGATGCGGTGCTGGCCGAGCGGCTCCGTGTGTTACGTGTCCACGGCAGCAAGCCCAAGTATTACCATAACTTTGTTGGCGGCAACTTCCGCCTAGATGCCTTGCAGGCGGCTATCCTTGAGGTCAAACTGAAACATCTGGATGCCTGGACGGCGGGACGTCAGCGTAATGCCGAACTGTACGATAAGGCTTTCTCCGGAAGTGCTCTTCGCACACCTGCGCCGGCGTGGAAGTCCACCTCCGACCATCACTATCACATTTACAACCAGTATGTTATCCGCGTCTCGAATCGCGACAAATTGCAGTCGGATCTCAAGGCCGCCGGCATCGGGACGGAGGTGTATTATCCGGTGCCGCTCCATATTCAGAAGTGTTTTGCCGGGCTTGGTTACAAGGCAGGTGATTTCCCGGAATCAGAACGAGCTGCACTCGAGACCCTGGCGTTGCCGATATATCCCGAACTTACGAAAGACCAGATTCATTACGTTATTCAAAAGGTTAAAGAGTGTCTCGGTTGAAAATCCTAACCGTTGTGGGTGCCCGTCCGCAGTTCGTCAAAGCGGCGCCGATGCAGGCCGCCATGCAGCAGCATGGAGGCATTGCCCATGTGCTGGTGCATACGGGCCAGCACTATGACTACGCGATGTCGAAGGTGTTCTTCGACGAACTTGCGTTGCCGTCGCCGGACTATCATCTGGAAGTGGGCTCAGGTGCGCATGGCGCACAAACAGCAAGAATCATGGAGAGAGTGGAGCCGATTCTTGAAAAAGAGAGGCCTGACTGGGTATTGGTTTACGGGGACACGAATTCCACCCTGGCGGCGGCGTTGGCGGCCAGCAAGCTCCATCTTCCGGTGGCGCATGTCGAGGCCGGTTTGCGCAGTTTCAACAAGGCTATGCCTGAGGAAATCAACCGCATCGTCACTGATCATGTCTCCTCCATCCTGTTCTGCCCCACAGTGGTGGCGATGGATAATCTGAAACGCGAGGGATTTGCTCTGGATGAAATAACGACGCCAACCGTCGACGCGCCACTGGTCGTCAACGCCGGTGATGTGATGTACGACGCCGCATTACTCGGAATGGATATAGCCTTGAAGAAGTCCACTATTCTTCAGTCGCTTGAGTTGTCGCGCGGGAGTTATTTCCTTGCCACAATTCACCGTGCCGAAAATACGGATGACCGGGACGCGCTTGCGCTTTTGCTGGATGCGCTGGCACATAGCAATGCAACTGTTGTGCTGCCGCTCCACCCGCGCACGGCGGAGCGGTTTAGCCGATTCGGCTTGAATCCGGGGGTTAATATCCGCGTCATTCCGCCGGTTGGTTATTTCGATATGCTGATGCTGGAGAAGTCGGCTCGCGCCATCCTTACGGATTCCGGCGGAGTGCAAAAGGAAGCCTTTTTCTTTCAGGTGCCGTGTGTGACATTGCGTCGCGAGACGGAATGGGTGGAGACCGTCGAAACAGGATGGAACCGTCTAGCGGGCAGTGATGCAGCCACTATTGGTGAAATCATTCAAACACTTGGTCCAGGCAAGATGGATGTGTTCCCGTACGGGGATGGCAACGCCGCTCAGCGGATTGTAGGATATCTTGTGCCATGAGCAAGAACGTACTGGTGATTGCCTATCATTTCCCGCCCAATGCGAGTAGTGGCACGTTTCGGACACTGAAGTTCGTTAAGTACCTCCCTCAATGGGGTTGGAATCCCATCGTGTTGACCGTGGATCCGCGACATGAACCCCTGGAGCCCATGGATCCGGCTTTGGTTCAGCAGGTGCCGAGTGGTGTGAAGGTTATCAGGACTTTTGCGTGGTCGTTCGGGAATCTATTCATGGGCAGGCGCACGGGCAAGCCAGAGATCGGCATTCAAAAGTCGGATGGATGTAAAATAAAGAAAAGTGGTGCTTTCGAGAAGCTGAAGTTATGGATGAGAACGTTGTTGCTGAGGACGCTGTTCCCGGATCGTTGCAACGGCTGGTATTTCTTCGCGGTGTGGGCAGGCTGGTGGGCCATCCGCAGGCACCATGTGGATGTGCTCTATTCCAGTGCCCCGCCGTATACCGGTACATTGGTGGGGCTCACCTTGAGTAAGCTGACCGGGAAGCCACTGGTTTCAGACTTCCGTGATCCGTGGGCGGTTAATACCTATCGTCAGAACCGTGAGGGGCAACCGGTTCCCCGTCAAGAACGGTGGGCGCAAGCACTTGAGAGGAAAGTGTTTATGCGCTCGGCTTGTGTTATCAATATTTCCGCCGAGCTTTCTTCCAAAGCGAAGAATACGGTGCCTGAGAGTTTCCGGGGCAAATTTGCAACGATTCACAACGGGTTTGATCGGGATGATTTCAAGATCGATTCCAAGTGTGTAGCAGGCGACAGGTTTCGAGTCGTGTACGCTGGAACTTTCTATGAAGGAAGCAGGGAGCCGAGGAATTACCTCCTCGCCTTGCGGCTTCTGGCAGACCTCCATCCGAAGGAGTTTGAGAGGATTTATACAGGGTTTGTTGGCGGCATGGAGTGGGCCGAGGAGAATGCGGCCTGGTGCAACACTCTGAACCTGGGGGAACATGTTCAGTTCACATCATTTTTGCCACATCGTGAGAATCTGAAGGTTCTGTCAGAGGCGGACCTTTTGCTGATGATTGGTTCTGTTAAGAAATCCGACACTGGCACGCTGCCGGCAAAACTCTTTGAATATGCGGCCTCCGGGCGCCCGATCCTTGCCTTGGTGCATGAGGGGGAAAGCGCGCGGTTTGTGAGAGGGTATGGGCCAGGGCGGATCGCCAATCCCGAGAAACCGGAAGAGATTGCAGCTGGCTTATGGGAGATAGTTCAGGCCATTCGCGCAGGCACATTTCCTGCCGTGCCCGCTGAGGAGTTTCTTCGCCGGTATGATCGCCGTGAACTGACCCGGCAGTTGGCGGAAGTTCTCGACCAAGCCATTACTTGTAAGCGATGGGTCGGGGTGAGCCCGGCCCCAAGAGGAGTATGAGTCGTATTCTCAAGAACCTAACAAGGCGGCTATTGGGGGCCTTTGGAACAAGGAGCCCGATTGTCTGGACAGTGCCTGCCTGCAGCGGGAGAGTTGCCCTGACATTTGACGATGGGCCGACTCCGACAACGACCAAGGTTCTGGACATTCTGAAGGAAGCGCAGGCGTGTGCCACATTTTTCCTGTTGGGACAGCAAGTGGAGAAGCAGCCGGATTTGGTGCGACGGATTTTGGGTGAAGGACATGAAGTTGCCATACATGGTTATGATCATGGGCTGACTGGTTTTTCAAGACAAGTCAAGCGGTGCTCTGATGATCTGGCAAAGATCGGCGTTGTTTCCCGGTGGGTCCGCCCGCCCGGCGGAAGAATCATGCTAATCCCCACGCTGTGGCTCTGGTGGCGGGGTTATCGCACCATCCTTTTCAACTTTGATACCCATGACAGCATGCGGCATGAGGGAAAGTGGACCGGCGCCTCTCCGGACTACGGTGCGGCGCGGTGCGGGGATATCATCCTGATGCATGACGACAACCCGGTTTGCCTCGGTGAGCTGCCCGTATTGTTAAAGGTGTTAAAGGAAGAGGGATTGAAAGCGGTCTCCGTGAGTGAGTTGATGCGGTGAGTTGGTTGATGCTGATGCGGAGAGAGTATGCGAGTCTGCGGAGATAGGTCTTGTGACGCAGCGAGTATTCCATCATAATTCTTAAAAGGGGATGTATCGGGATGACGCCAAACTCGAATGCGCGCATAGTTGCCTTCACCAAGGATTGGGACGATGTGCCGACGTGTACCAATCACATTCTGCGGACCATGGGGAAAACAATGCCGGTTCTCTGGATCGAGTCCATTGGTACCCGGAGGGTCAGTTTGGGTGTACATAAAGACTGGCGTCGGGTGTGGATGCGGATTCGCCGTGCCTTCGTTCGTCCGGAACTCAAGGAGAATCAGTTGCGGGTGCTGGCGCCGCTGTTGATACCCAAGGCTGAGTCCCGGGCTGGGCGAAACATCAACCGGAGGCTGTTCCAAGCGCGGATTCGGCGTGAATTGCGACGAATGGGCCATGGGCCGGTCGAATATTGGTGTTTTATCCCGAATGCGGGGGACTTATTGCCAAGGGAGAAGCAAGGAGCGACGAGCGTCGAGTGCCGAGAGGAAGAGCAGGAAGCGCCGAGTGCCGAGTGCCGAGTGCCGAGCGTAGAGCTAGGGCAACAGTGTGAACACGGGAACAACATTTCCCCTTCGTGTTCTTCGCGGCTTCGCGTGAATCCCTCTTCCTCCTCCGCGGACCCCAGGGGACCCATAACGAGCAACCGCGCGCTGACTCCTATAAGGCCGCGAGTGATCTACTATTGTGTTGATGATTGGAGCCAGTTTCACAATCTGGATGGGGCATGGTTGCAGAAGCGGGAAGAGGAACTCCTGAGGCGGGCGGATATTGTCTTCGCCGCGTCACGGTTCCTGGTGGAGAAGTGTCGGCGTGTGGCGGGCAACAGGGTGATCTACATGCCGCATGGTGTTGATCACGCCTTGTTCTCCCGGGCGTTGAGTTCGGAGACATCGGAGCCGGAGGATCTCGCGGGGATTCCCCATCCCCGGATCGGGTTTTACGGCAACCTACATCCCTGGGTGGATTTCGGACTCTTGGAATCCCTGGTCACGGCTCATCCGGAGTGGCATTTCGTTTTGATCGGAGAAATCTACTGCGATGTGAGCCGGCTCCGGCAGTTGGCGAACGTTCATTTCTTGGGGCGTCGGGAACACAAGGAGTTGCCGGCCTATTGCAAGGGGTTTGATGTGGGGATCATACCCTACGACATGAAACAGGCCCGCATGGCAAGCGTGAACCCGATCAAAACCAAGGAAATGCTGGCCGCGGGGGTGCCGGTCGTGGCGGCTGATGTGCCGGAATTGCGCGGGATGGGGTCTGCCGTGTGCGTGTGTCGAACCCGCGAAGAGTGGGATGAGGCGATTCGGCGGCAAATGAAACGGTTGGATCGTCGGGAGATTTCCATTTCTGTCGCCGGGGAGGATTGGGGCAAGAAGGTTCAGTCGATCAGAATTCATGTAGAAGGGGCATACGCATGACAGATGCCTCCTCCATCACTATTGCGCATGTGCTGTTGGGCCTGCAGGTTGGGGGATTGGAGCGTGTCGTTGTCAACCTTGTGTTGGCCATGTCCCGTATGGGCTACAAGCAGCATGTGATCTGTCTGAAGGAGGGAGGGCCTTTTGCTGAACAGATTGAGGCTTGTGGCGTCAGTGTCACCGTGCTCGGTAAGTGTGACGGAATGAACCTTTTAACCGTTCGTCAGCTTGCGGACCTGTTCAGGAAGGAGAATGTCAGGATCGTCCACACACACAACCCTTCACCTCATTTCCACGGCATTCTGGCGGCAGTTCTGGCAGGTGTTCCGATCCGTGTCCACACCAAACATGGCCGCAACTACCCCGAGCTCCCGAAACGTGTAATGCTGGAGCGAGTGCTTTCCTGGTTCACAGATGTGATTGTGCCTGTATCAGACGATGCGGCGGAAGTGTTGCTGAAGGTTGAGAAAGTTAACCCCTCAAGAGTTCGACGCATCTGGAACGGTGTGGACGTCGAACTCTACAGGCCTGTCACGAGTAGCAGTTCCCGTGATGTGGAGCGGGATTCCGGTAGTTGTTCACGGGATGGTCAGCCCGGGGTTATTGGAACGGTTGCCCGCTTGGCGCGGGAAAAGGATCAGGCTACGATGCTGGCGGCTTTTGCGTTGGTGCTTAAGGTATTGCCTGGTGTGCGATTGGTGATCGCGGGTGACGGCCCGTGCCGAAGAGCATTGGAAGAACAAGCGCGCTCACTGGGGATTTCGGCGCAGGTGGAGGTTCTCGGGATGCAAACAAACATTCCCGAAATATTGAATGGTTTTGATATCTTCACATTGAGTTCGACTACCGAGGGCACTTCCATGACCATTTTGGAGGCCATGGCTTGCGGCGTGCCGGTTGTGGCGACGGATGTTGGAGGCAACCGCGAAATTATTGATCCACCGAATTGCGGGCTAACGGTGCCGGCGGTAAATTCGGCGGCGCTGGCCTCTGCGTATCTGGAATTGTTGAGGGATCCGGATCGGCGTCGTCAGATGGGAATATCTGGACGACAGCGAATCTTGGAGCACTTTAGCCTGCAGGCTATGGCGAAGCAGTATGCGGATCTTTATGACCAGTTGTGTCAACGCAAGCATGTGCGTTGATATGATACAGGCTCAAGGCTGAAGGGGTGGCGTGGCAGGGTATGAATAGAAACGGAGCTTCGCTTGATTATTCCCGTTTTCTTCGGGGGGCTCTGCAGCCTCTTTGGATGAACATTGCCAGACGAAGCAAGATGCCTTCCTGCCGTACGTTCCTTGAAACCAGCCAGTGGTGGAACACGGATAATTTGCGTCGTTATCAGGTGAAAGCCCTGAATCAACTCCTGACGCATGCTTACCGGAACGTGTCCTACTGGACTGACAGGTTTGACGCCCTTGGCGTCAAGCCTGGCGATATGCGAGGTCTTGAGGATTTGTGCAGATTGCCCATCACTGAAAAGTCCGATATTCGTGCAAACAAGGACCGGATGATCGCCAGCAACTGGCGGGGGAAAACCTGGACTAAATCCACGGGGGGGTCGACGGGTGTTCCCCTGGAACTGGATTATACACCGGAAAGTTACGATTGGCGGGTGGCCTGTTCGAAGCGTGGGTACTCCTGGGCGATGGGGTGTGAGGATGGGAAGAAACAGGCTTATATTTGGGGCGTTGCCATCGGGAAAGTGTCGCGATGGAAAAAGCTCAAGGAAGATCTTCACCATGCGGTCTTGCGGCAAAAGTATTTCAATTGCTTTGGGTTCGACGCGGAACGAATGGGGCAATGTCTTGATTCCCTGAACAAATTCCAGGCTGAATACATCATCGGGTACACCAATCCCCTCTATGAGTTCGCAAGGTTTGTCAATCGAACAGGACGTGCAGCTTTTGCGCCCAAGGCGGTTTTATGCGCCGCGGAAAAACTGCACCCATTTCAGCGAGAGGTCTTGGAATCCGTTTTCAACTGCCCAGCGTTCAACACCTATGGGAGTCGTGAATTCATGCTGATCGCGGCGGAATGCGAGAAGCACGAGGGGTTGCATGTGTCGATGGAAAATCTCATTGTCGAAGTCATTAAGGAAGACGGCTCCCCTGCAATGCCTGGCGAGACCGGGGATCTGATCATTACGGATCTCCATAACTATGGAATGCCATTTATACGCTATCGCATAGGGGACATGGCTGTTGCCACGGATCATGTTTGCTCCTGCGGGCGCGGATTGACGCTTCTAGCTGATGTAGTCGGCCGCTCCTTGGATGTCATACGCACACGTGATGGGCGGAACGTGCCCGGTGAGTTTTTCCCGCACCTGATGAAGGAGTTCAAGGGGATAGATAGATTCCAGGTGATCCAGGACGAGATTGATCATCTGGAAGTCAAGATCGTCAAGAACGCAGCCTTTTCGGATGGTGAATACAATTTCATTCGGAATGAAATCGTGAAGGTAGTAGGCGGCGGAATGCGGATTGACTACTCGTTTGTCGCAAGCATTCCGTTGACGAGGACCGGGAAATTCAGGGTCACGATCTCGGAGATCTAGGATTCAGGTTCGGAGAGGTGCAGGCGCGGTGAATCCCTCAAAGTGCCGATTGGGGTCATGAACAGCCTTTTGGGAGCGTTTTGTCGGCATGATCAGGAAGATGCAGCGATTGGCATGCGGGTTCGTCAATTATGATGACTACAAGCCGGTGCTCTGCTTTCGCTTGTCCGTAGCGCCTAATGTGGGTTGACAAGGAGAGAACTGACAGACAAGATGATACCCGTGTTGAGAACATTAACTCTGTAATTAATGGTATGAAAGCTAGCCCTGTCAACTCCACGCGAACCTTCACCAGTTTTGAAGAGATTGCGACCCTGGTTGAGGATTGGAAACTGTGTCGCCAACAGTTCGTCAGTCCGTCACTGGAGAGCCATCCCGATTGGGTGCTGGCGTCAGTTAGTGATTCGCGACAGTGGGATCGTGGTGCCATGGTGATTGCGCTCTATCAGGATGGGAAATTGACCGGGGTCGCTCCGTTTTTGGTGCGGTCATGGGAATGGCCTTGCCGGATCGGTTACAAGACTGTGTTGCGGTGGCCAATGGTGCAGGCGGACCTTTGTGGCGACATGCTCCTTGCGCCAGATGAGCCAGTCGCCATCGAGGCAATCCTTACCGCAGCTGCTGACGCAACAGTTCCCTATCATGTCATATTTCTGGAATGTCTTCCGACGGACTCCGGTCTTTGGCGGTTTCTGAACGAGTCCCCCGCAATACGCCG
>CAYOQM010000009.1:7742-8689 GCA_964406065.1 uncultured Verrucomicrobiota bacterium | reverse complement strand
CATGATTAAGCTGTCGGGGAGTTTCGAGGAGTATCTGCAGAAGTTTGAGAAGGAGCGGCGCCGCAAGCTCAAGCAAGAGATTAAGCGACTGGAAAAGGCTTGCGCGGGTGATTTCTTTTTTGAGCGGATCACGTCTCCGGACCAAGTAGCGCAGTTTTTGCAGGCCGTCGAAATCGTTTCTGCTGCCAGTTGGCAGGGAACCCGCCTCGGTCAAGTACTGCATTCAACCGCCGACCAGATTCAGAGGCTTCAATATTACGCTTCCCACGGCTGGCTTCGTTGCTATCTGATACGGAGAGCTGATAAGCCGCTGGCGTTTGCAATCGGCTGGCAGTCTGAAGACACTTATTACTACGAGCGGACCGGATTTGACCCTGAGTGGCGGGAATGGTCGCCTGGAAAAGTCATGCTAATGCGCATGATCGAGGACTTGTGCATTTACGACCCGAAGAGTTGGTTCGATTTTCGTTTCGGCGACGCCGAGTACAAGCAGTTTTTTTGCACACACTCATTTCCGGTGGTTAATGTCCACCTCATCCGGAAGTCATTTTACGGGGGGTTGGCCCTTGGGGCGCAATTGATCTTTCTCAACACCATGACAGGAACCCGGAAGGTTCTTGATTGGATTGGTCTAAGAAGACATGTTCGCAACTTGCTGAGACGGGGGCTTGAGAAGAAGGAGACTTGAATGGCGGAAAACTGTCCATGTTGTGAATCTGATCACACTGTGCCCTTCTTGACCGGCTACAATGACCCCGGACGCGATGTCGCGCGGTCCTTCCGGTTGCTACTCTGTCGACGATGTCGGCTACGATTTCAGGTTGTCAGCCCTGTCGAAGCGCAGCATTTTTATGCCGATGTAGAGGACGTGGCCGGCAGACGCGCTGGCGTATCCGCGGCACGGCGGCAACTCCACGACCTTGCTGCGACTGACGACGTCCTCGGTC